>NZ_JBPOFP010000028.1:0-45640 GCF_051252315.1 Paraglaciecola sp.
CTTTAGCGCTGCGGGAATGGCTTCGGCAATTTTTGTCCTAACACCTGTCAGTGAGAGGATTAAGAAGATGATGCCGTTCCAAAATACTATGCCTAAAGCCGCATCCCAAGGGATCTCTCGCGTTAAACAAATAGTGAAAGCAAAAAATGCATTTAGTCCCATACCCGGTGCCATAGCAACCGGGTAGTTGGTCATAACCGCCATCAATAAAGTGCCTAGACAAGCAGCGATGGCAGTTACCGTTATCAACCCTTCTATCGGCACGCCACCTGCACTTAAAATACTCGGGTTAACCACTAATACATAAGACATAGCCGCAAAGGTTGTTAAACCAGCGATAAATTCAGTCTTAAGATTGGTACCATGTTGCTGAAGTTTAAAAACTTGCTCTAAAAATTTGGACATAATTACGACTCATATTTTTGATTGTTATTATTAATATTTAATGCCCTGCAAAATCTCGACCAATTGGTCATGATTTTATTGGTTTCAGCACTATCTCTAGTTATTCCCTTTAAAAACAATAACCCATTACTATATGTTGGTTTTGAGTTTTTAATTAGACACTACTTTATATTAAAAACGTGCACTAATAAAAGTGTTGTTTGTTTTGTTTTGGTGCACTTAAAAACACATAAATTCGCTGTATATTTTGGATTGATTAATCAAGATCGGTTTGAAACCGACCTTTAATCAATATTAGTTAGCGGCTTAATGTTTTAATCAGCTTTTCATGTTGTGGATATAAACTAATTAATTCTGAAGTTTTACCTAGTTGCATGTCGGCATATTCAAATCCAGGAGATACAGCTTCTCCAATTAACCCATAACCAAAGGTGTTGTCTGTTGGAATAATCGATGCTTTCCACGTCCCGCCTTTTACCATCATCTGCATTTGATGACCTTTACGAGGAACTGGCCCTAAAACTGTTGTGGTTAAATTCCCAGTCTTATCTATTAAATAGTAAGTGATGGGATCACCTTTGTGAAAATAATGCATGATATCCGATTGGTTCATATGAAAATGCCCAATAGGGGAGTCAGCTGTAAGCAAATAGAAAATACTGGTCATAGTTGTTCTAGGACCATTTTGTGTTTCTATCTGTGGTCGATGACTCGCTTTAAACGTTTGTTTAAAATACCCACCTTCAACATGACCTTCTAAACCCAGTGCCTCAATTAGTTCAGATCGAGTAATCTGCTTAGGTTCATTACTATTATTAATAACTTGATTTGGCACAGATTGGCTAGGTGCAACCTCTAGATTGGTTATGTCGTAGGGTAGTGTATGTTGGGTATTTTTCCAGTTAGCAACAATCGTATCGACTATTTTACTGCCGACCATATATGCGGATTCTAAAGAAGAGCGCATGCCGGCAAATCCTTCTTCACCACTTTCGTTAGCCAGATTTTGTGCAGCCGTAACTCCTGTTGGCGGAGTCGCGTAGTTACTTGCTGTACGTAACACTAAGAATCTGTTTTTATCAGCCTTATTAGCATTATGTAAATAAGTCATTGCTTGAAACGTACCGGTATCTTCCATGCCTGACATAACAAAATTGCCCTGGCCCTGGCTCCAATAAAACGTCCAATCGTTTGCCCATTGATTCAACTTGTCGCCATGCCAAAATGTAGACGCTGACATTTGATCGCCCTTTAACACAAAAGGAGGCTTTCGAGCATTGGCATGTTGGGTATAATGATTACGCATTGTTTGCATAGCGGGATAATCATTTAATTTTATGTCTTTTGTTAGCTGAAAAGCCCAGTTTACTAATGATTCGTTAAGCTTAAAAACTTCACCGTTAGGTGAAAGTTTACCCGCTTTAGCTGTTTCACCTGTACTAACAGGCGCATTAGCAAATAGGGGAAAATAACCACTTTGCCAATCATTTGGAATTTCTCGTGCATCTATTTCATGGGCTAAATCACCATCGACTAGATAAGTAGCCCAAGCTGCTGAGCCAATTGACGCGTCTGCAGGATCGACACCAGCAATGCCTGCTACTAACCAATAAGCCTGTGTTAGATCAAATCTAGGATCTAAACCCAATGCCATTATTGCGGCTGTCGCTCTGGAAATTCCCATACCTGTGACAATGCCCATCACGCCAGTTTCATGGTTGATGCAAATGTCATGAAACGAAGCGTCGAAAGGTACACAGTCATTAAGTTTCTGACCCGCTTTCCAAAGTTGAAATTCACCCGGTTTATCCCCTTGGTCTTCACCAATTTCAAACATGGTTACCACAACTACTTTAATTTTGGTTCGAATATCTTTTGCTGAGTCAGTTTGAGGCGCTTGTTTATCGCTATCGCCACAGCCAATTAGTAAACTTAAACCAAACAAGATTGAATATAACTTTTTCATTATTCTTCCCAAATAAAAAAGGGTAAATATGTTTTCACACATTTACCCTAGATAAAAACGCGTGTGTATTAGAACTTATAATTAACTGTCGCTTGGAAGTGACGAGGTAATTCAGGTAACACAATTTGTGCACCAAATAAATCAGGGAAGTTCGCTCTGAAGTATTTTTCATCTGTTAAGTTTTTAACATTCACACTTGCTGACCAAGTATCAGCTTCATAGTAAACACCGGCATTAACTAATGTATATGATGGTAACGTTACGACCTGTGAGAAGCCTGAGTATGTCTCATCTGCTTTAACCACACTTGCATTTAACGCATAGCCGTTTTGAAAATCATATGTCGCGTTTAATGTGTAGATATTTTCAGGAATACCAGCCTTACGGGCACTCTCTTTATCATCTACTAAATTAAAGCCAATAACAGCACCGCCATATAGAAGCGATGCATCGGTTACATTTGGTAAATCCTCTACACCAAAGAATCCAAACTGATTACCATTTTCTAATGCGGTCAAATTATAAACTTTTACATTTGTGTACCCAGCGCCGATAACGAGGTTATCATTAACAACCCAACGTAATTCAAGCTCTGTTCCTTTGTTTTCAGTTGTAGAGTTAGTCACAATTGCTTGAGCACTAAAATCAGTACGTTCTTGTTCGTAAACTGATAGAGCAAAATATAGGGAATCATCAATGAATGAACCTTTAACCCCATATTCAAACAATTCAGATGTATCAAATGCCCCATCTGCTACTTGACCAACACCTATTTCTGCCCCTTGACCAGCAACTAATGTAGCTTGCTCAGCAGCTGTAATATAAGGAATTAACCCCATCTCAGTTTTAAAGGAGACACTCGCATTCCAAGATACGCCATCAAAGGTTTCTTCAACTGTAGTGATTTCACCGGGCGTTAATAATAAATCTCCACGACTGGTTGATTCAACATCAATAGTGTCATAGCGCACACCTAACACAAAGTTTAGCCCCATTTCCCAAGTGATATCGGTCATGGCAGCAAAGCCTAAGTCGGTGTAATTACCAATGTCGTAATTATCAAAATCTTTACCTATACGTGTTGCCAGCAAACGACGGTCAAGTGCATTTGAAGGCCCTGTTAAGTCACGACGATTAAAATATTCGTTTGTAAAATCATCTCCATGTAAAAAGTCAGTATGACGAATGGATGGCGATAATTGGAATTGAGCCAATAACGAATCGTTTTGATACTCAGTAGAGAATACAAGTTTGTTTTCAAACACCCAGCTATCATGAAACTGTGAGAAACCATAGGCGTTTTCATTTAGGTTCTCATATGACTCATAAAACATTTGGTTTTTAATTTCCCAACCATTATCTGTGTAATAGAAAACGTCAAAGTAAAGGGTGTCTACTGTGTTTTCCAAGACATCATCAGTAGCAACCATAACTTGATCACCACGCAACTTAACTGTGCCTGGGTTGTCTAGTGCAAGTACTGGATCAAAGTCAGCATTGGTTATACGATCAGGAAACAATCCAAATTCAGCATTATTAAAAATAAATGGATTTATTCCGTCTCTAACTTCATTGTATTCTTGGTGAGAAATAGAGCCATCACCATCTGTATCTAGTGGTTTCGCTGTACCAGTGACATAAGTGCCGTTGTCAATTAATTCTTGACTAAGTCTGTTCCAACCGGCCACTTGGTTACCATCATAATCATGATGCATACCACCAAATTCAAATCTCAAATTATCAGTAATATCTACGTTAAAAGATGCTTGTAAAACCGTTTGATCGGTTCCTGAGTTTTGATAGTAACTTCCTGAGTTTTCAACTTCACCGTATATATAAAATCCAGCTTCTTTCCCACCAATTGTTGCTGGGCCGCCAACTTCAGCGGTTAATACGCTTTTATCCCAACTACCGGCAGTGTATGAAAACGCGCCTTCATTGTTATCTAAATATTGTCCGCCACTTGCGCGAGCAGACTTAGGATTAAAGTTAAGGTAACCACCTATTTTTGCTGGGCCATAAATAGGGGATGCTGGACCACGTACGATATCTATTCGGCTAGAAGCCCCAATAGGAGTAGGGTAGTTACCAGGGTTATCTAAACGTTTAACACCTCGAAAATAAGTTTCACCTGGTGTTCCACGCACGTCTAGTGAACCGGCTACACCGAAAAAAGATTGAGTAAAAGTACCCGGTGCGAATGCGACCAATTCATCAATGTCTGTCACGCTAAAACGTTCAAGTTGTTCATCACTAATAGTTGATGCAGATCTTGGGGTTTCTAAGATAGATTTTCCAAATCCAAAAACGGCTTCAACATCTTGTCCTGGTAAACTGCCTAGTGAACCAGTAACTTGAATACGTTCTACACTTTCTTCGTCAGCTGACTGCTCAGATTCTTGAGCAAAAAGTTGGTTTGGTATCATTACCGCTAAACTTAGCGCGACTGCTTGTGCTAAAGGTGTACTTCTAAACTTACTTTTTGTCATTGTGTTTCCCGAGAATGTATTTTATTAGGTTTTAAATCAAAAGTGATGCTGCATGAACGGTGCCAAATTCCTGTCCATTCGGTCTACTTTAAGTGTTTGCCCTTAACTTATTGAAATTATTGTATATATTCGTCTTTTACCAATTGGGTCTTAGTAAAATTTGCTAAAGTTATTATTTCATGTGCACCAAGAGTGATCAACGAAAAGTCATAAAATGCACTTAAAATGAACAAAAATTCTACTGGGAAGGATTTTAACAAGGGAACATTCTGAAGTCCCTAATTACAAAAGGATACTTCAGAATAGGTTATTGATGAACTCTTGATTTAGTGTTCGATTATGGTGTTAGTTTTTAATTGTTTTTTCTAAGTCATTAAACGCAGCTAGTTCAGCCTTAGAAAGGAGTCCATCTTTGTTTAAATCTAATTTGTCAAAATCTGCGCTTAATTTAGCTTCAGCTTGAGCTTCTCCCTTACTGATTAAACCATCTTTATTGGCATCTAATACGTTAAATTCAATACTTGGTTTTTGAGCCATAGTAGCCAGTGATAATAAACTACCCGTTAGTATTATGAGTGCTTTTGTCATTGTTAATTCTCCATTTAATTAATTTTGTCACACTATTGCTCTAGTGGAATAGAAGTCTCTACGTATATTGGTTTCATAGTTAGTGTATTTAAGTTGTCTATATATTCGAACTCAATACATCAACTCCAAGCAGGCTATATATTCGAACTAAATACATCAACTGCAAGCAGGTTATATCAAAGCTTGTGCCAAAGTTTATTTGTGTAGTTAAATCAATGGGTTACGTGGTGGGGTGATATTTTAAAGTAGTAGTGAGTGAAGAATTGTTCTCAATCTGTACCTGTGTGCAGACTGTTTTATTGTAATTATAGTAATTGATATAATAATCAGTGGTTTACGTTGATGTAACTGACAGACACATAGCGAAAGTGATGTCTTTACAACTTTAACGTTAAAGACATAAGTCATTCCCCAGCTATGCTGAGGAATGATACCGACGTTAAGGTGTATTAGATATCCAAAGGCTTTGATAAGGTTGTAGTTGGTATTCTAGATCTTCCAAATTAATGGGTTGATTACTAATTAAGTCCAACCAAGTATCGGTTCCGATTAAGTTTAAATCGCTTAGACGTAAATCTTGAGGCTCACTCGACATATTGTGCACACAAAAAATACTTTGAGTTCTATTTAAACTTTGACGCCAAAATCCAAATAGTTGTTCTCCTAACTGCAATGTGAATTGTGTAGCATTCGGATGGAAAGCGGGCTGTGAACGCCTTATGTTTAAGAGTTCAACCATTCGTGAGTGAACTTTAGCGTGTTGGCTGTTGGGATCTGCTAACTGCGTTTCAAGGTTGTCAAAGTCCCACTTATGACGATTAATTGAGCGATTTTGACTAGTGTTTCTGACTTTTTCATAATCGTTTCCGGTGCCTAGTAAACTATGAATATAAACACCTGGAATTCCTTCTAAACCAAACATAACAGCGTGGGCACACACGAAACGTTCTAAGCCCCACTTATCTTCGCCTTTTGTAGTGCCCTGGAGAGCATCGTAAAGAGCAATATTAATTTCGTAGGCTTTTTGTTCTCCGTTTTCAGATTTACGCCAAGATATACGACCACCAAAATTTTGCATGGTGTTCACTAACGTAGTTAATTCTTTATCATCTAAAAGCCCCTCTGCCGGACGTAATCCAATACCGTCGTGGGAAGCGATAAAGTTAAAGAAAAACGTACCATTTTGGGCTGGAGGCATGCTACATAACCAAGCTTTTAGATGTTTACAAGATCCTGTGACTAAAGAGTTGACTAATAATGGTGGCAAAGAAAAATTGTAAATTCCATGAGCTTCATTTGCATTGCCAAAATAGGTTAAGTTTTGACGATTAGGAATGTTGGTTTCGGTAATAATGACCGCGTCATCAACAGCGTGTTCGATAAGCGTTCTAAGCAGACGCACGGTTTCGTGAGTTTGTTCTAGATTGATACAGCTAGTGCCAATGGTTTTCCATAAAAACGCTACGGCATCTAATCTGAATAGGCGTATACCTGTATCTAGATACTGTCGAATAATCGAAACAAAGGCATCTAGAACATTTGGATTAGTGAAATCAAAATCAACTTGATCGTGGCTAAACGTACACCAAACGTACTTTTCTCCGTTTTCGGTTTCGGTTAAACGTAATAGGTCCGAAGTTCTTGGTCGTACGACATTAGAAACG
This sequence comes from Paraglaciecola sp., assembly GCF_051252315.1. Taxonomy (GTDB): domain Bacteria; phylum Pseudomonadota; class Gammaproteobacteria; order Enterobacterales; family Alteromonadaceae; genus Paraglaciecola. The sequence goes on from NZ_JBPOFP010000028.1 coordinate 7,113, forward strand.
TCGGTATCAGGGGCGGCTGTATAAAAGAAGTCATGCCCTGGACCTTCACCTTTAATGAAATTAGTAAACCAGGCACTCCTAGAAGAACAATGGTTAATTACTACATCAGACATCAAACGATAATCTTGAGTAATGGCCTCTATATCATCCCAGTTACCTAATGATTCATTAACGGTACTATAATCGATGACCGAAAACCCATCGTCAGAACTATATGGGAAAAACGGTAGAATATGCACGCTATTGATAGAATCAGCGCAATAACTCTTCAAAAAAGTATGTAATGTGTGTAGCGGTTTTTCTCCCGACTTTTCAATGCTGTCTCCGTAAGTAATGAGTAAGACATCATTTTGATCCCAATTATTGTGGTGTTGTTTAGGCTCCACTATGGAATTAGCTTGGCTAATCCTCATAGTGGTTAATAATTGGTGACACAAATCTGAAATTGAAATGCTTAAATCTACATCGTCATAAATAACATTAAGATGATGTTCCACACGTTCAGTTAATTGTTCAAATATAGATAACATATTGCTCCCTTAGCCTTTTGAAAATTCTTCGAAGTCTAACTCTACGGCTTCTTTTAACTGATCCAATACATCTGGAATTGCGCTCACTACTCGGTTCCAACTTGGAATGAAAGGAGTTTCCATAGGATTGTCTAAGAAACTTTCGCCAGCTTTCATGATATTTTGCGCAAATAACTCAACGGCTTTTTCTTCACTATGAATGTCGAGTTTAAGGCCATTCATGATGGCATCATTGTTATAGGTTTCGATGAAGTCTAAGGCGATTCTGTAATAAGTGGCCTTTAGGGATCTAAAGGTTTCTGTATTGAAGGTTTCACCTTGGGTAGCTAACTTACGGATTAAGGCTTTAGTGATATCAATCGACATTTTTGATAACCCACCTTGATCATTATTTGCCGACAAATCCTGGTGTTTATGGTCGTACGTTTTTGCAATATCCGCTTGGCACAATCTATTATTTGAATAGTTGCGCTGCATTTCAGATAACACACCAATTTCTAATCCCCAGTCACTTGGAATACGAATGTCGTTTAGTACGTCCCGTCTAAATGAAAACTCTCCAGCAAGTGGGTATCTAAAGCTGTCCATATATTCAAGGTATTCATTATGTCCCACCACTTTTTGCAAAGCTCTTATCAAAGGGGTAACCAACAAGCGCGATACTCGTCCATTAATTTTTCCATCTGCTACACGAGCGTAATAACCTTTACAAAACTCATAGTTAAATTGTGGGTTGGCAACAGGATATATTAGTCGTGCAAGAAGACCACGGTCGTAGGTTAGAATGTCACAATCATGCAAGGCAACAGATTCAGCTGTTCCTGTAGCTAGGACATACCCCATGCAGTACCAAACGTTTCTACCTTTACCTAATTCTTTTGGTGCTAAACCTAAGGCTTCTAATTTAGCGTCTAACGCTTTCAATCTAGGACCTTCGTTCCAAAGTACTCTATGGTTTTGTGGTAGTTTTCCAAAGAATTTTAGGGCATGTTTGTATTGATCTTGGTTTGCTCTATCTAGACCTATAACAATTTGGGACAAATATGGTACGTCACAAATATGGTCAATTATATTGGGTAAAGCGGTACCTTCTAATTCAGAAAATAAAGATGGTAAGATAAGCGCCATGGGTCGTTTTTTAGAAAATTCCATTAGTTCATTTTCTAAATCTTCTACAGGACGATCATCTAAATTATGTAATGTCGTCACTATTCCGTTTTGATAAAAATCAGCCATGTTAACTCCTAAATATTGTTAAAAATAAAATAATAAAATTAAGAAAAAATTAATGAATCAATACATTCAGCCCAGCCACTGGGACCGCATTGACTACTGGTCATCACACCTTTTGTTCGTTTCAATTTTGGTGGTGGATTGGTAGGCGACAATATTCGAATGGCAATGTCTGCTACTTCGAGCATATGAATATCGTTATGTCCATCACCTAAGGCGATTGAGTAGCAATCTGCTTGACCATTACACTTTTTATATTCGTTAAATAACCAAGACAAGGCTTGGCCTTTATTGCACTCACCGGTTATATGCAGGAACCTTCCTCCTTGCAAAGGAGATGCACCTAACTCTTGTGATGCTTGTACAAATAACTGTTTACTCGGCTCGTCACCTAACCAAAGTACAGGTTCACAGTATTCTCTTTGGGACGCCAGTTGAGCATCATGAGGGGACAATCCTGTCGCTTGACTTATTTGTTCAATGCTCATGTTGGAGAAATGATCGAATTCTCCTTCAAAACCAGTCTTAATATTTTCCAGCAACTCAAGCCAATGAGAGACGGGCTTTGAGAACTCTTTAACCCAATACCCAGATTGTAATTTTGTACCTATTGGTTGGTGCTTAAAAAAGGTTGTTGGAATATAAACTGCAGCGCCATTTTCAACAATGAAGGGAGTGTTTAGCTGCAAGGCTCCTCTGATTTCAACTAGCTCTGCGAAGGTCTTACTTGTGTTGGCAATAACAGGAATGTTCTGTTGTTTTAATTTTTCTAGCGTTTTTAATGCAGGGGCAAAACTATAATTATAATGATCCAATAACGTGCCATCTAAATCTGTAAAAATTACGTATTGTTTATTCATGTTTACCCTTTGTGGTATTTTGAATATGAGCGATTATGTTGCGTTGTGAGTCTAGTTCAAAAACGTGGTCACATTTTGCTGGTAGCGTGTTTAAACAATGTTCGGTGAGCCTTTGGTAATGTTGGATAAAGGCGAGTATTTCTGGCGCTGACATAACCCCCTTATTATTTTGGGCCTCATTACTTTGCTTTAACTTAGCCGCTAGTTTTTGTTCTTGTTCTAAACGCCAAGTGTACACATCGTCAAACGAAGGGGCTTTAAACATCACCCACATGTCCATAAAATCATATAAAGGTTGATAGTTGGTTGCCAACTGATTGTTGACATAGTTTCGCCATAAACTATCTTGGTCTTGTTTACTTTCTAAATCGTTAACTGGACTTTGCAGCGTACTTTGGGTTTGTGCTTCGACACCCCAACACCAACCTTCAAAAATAATAATGTCAACGCTAGAAGTTAATTGGCTCCATTCTTCAACAGGGTAGGGGTTATCTGTAGCTTTATTAAATCTAGGTATAGTTACATTACCAGTCTTGTCTTTAAGCCCTTGAAGGGCTGACTTAGCTAGAGTTGTGTCATGAGTACCCGGCACGCCGCGGGTTTTAAATAATGGGTGTACATCATTTGCTAATTTGGCTCTGAAACTTTGTTTGTAATAGAAGTCATCTAATGACATGACTATTACAGACAAGTCATATTGGTCTTCTATATAAACTTTTAAGAATTCAGATAAAGTTGATTTCCCTGAGCCTTGGCAGCCGTTAATACCTACAAAATAGGGAGCGTTTGCACCATTGTGGTGCGATTTAATCTGGCTTGCCAGTGGAATAAAGTGCTCTGTAACAATTGTTTTAAAACTGCTGGGGAGCTTATGTGTACTGACAAAGGTATCTATAATCATTAAATTTTATGGCCCTTATATGCTGATAAACTATTGTGTACAACAAATGTATTTCCTTATGTGTTGTAGGTGATTACAACTAATGTGCCAAGTACTTCGTATATTCCTTAATTAGTAGACCATTGTGTTTGGTCACAAAATTAATTAACCTTTCAATAGTTGGGTAAAGATATTCAGCAAACGTTAACGGAAATATAATAAAAACAATGAATTCCAAGCTGTTTTTTGTAGGCGAGTGGCAAGTCACCCCTTCGAACAATACTGTTCGAAAAGGGCAGTTGGTCATTCCTCTAGAGCCTAAAGCTATGGATGTATTAGTCTTACTTTGCCATCAACAAGGCGAAGTATTAAGCGCTGATAAAATTATCAGTCAATGTTGGGGCAACAACGACATTGGCGACAACCCTATTCACAAAGTCATCACTCAGTTGCGCAAAGCCTTAGGTGATAAAGCAAGTGATCCAACGTTCATAGAAACTATCCGCAAACGAGGTTATCGGGTTATAGCCCATGTTGATTTTCCGTTAGGTGATAATTTAAGTGATACGCCCACTACCACTGCCACTAGCAATAGTTGGTCAGGGCAGTCACCATTTCCAGGCTTAAGTGCCTTTGAACCTAAACAAGCGTCGGTGTTTTTTGGTCGAAACGCGCAAATAGTCAGTTTTTTAGAACGCTTATCCGCTCAAATTAACCAAGGCCGAGCATTTTGTTTATTGTTAGGCCCTAGTGGTACAGGTAAATCATCACTGGTAAATGCTGGTGTATTACCCCGCCTTTTATTTGAAGGTGGTTTCGATGGCATACGGGTATTATCACATAGCTCTTTAGATTTAGCTGATGTCACTAAAAACCGTTTATTTATCGATTTAGCCTCAACTATGTTGGATTGGGACATTAATGACAACTTAGTGTTTGTTGATTTAAGTGCAGAAACCCTAGCCGAAAAGCTACGCACTAATATAGCCGAAGTATTAGCTATTATTTCAGCCTTTATGCAGGCCAACCAAACTGGACATACCAAAGATTACTTATTGTTATTTGTCGATCGCATAGAAGTTATTTTGGCATCGACAATTTTTGATGACTTTGAACGTCGGCAGTTTATCGGTTTAATCGACTTGTTGGCATCGTCTGGTCATGTCATGGTTATTAGCGCTTGTCGTAATGATTTCTATCCTCTGTTAGCACAATACAAAACCTTAATGCAGGGCAAAGATAGTGGTGCCCACTTTGATTTATTACCGCCAAGTCGTAATGAGTTAATGCAAATGATCCGCATGCCAGCGCAAATAGCGGGTTTAAGTTGGGCGGTCGATCCAAACACCAATATCAGCCTAGATGAAATATTGTGTGATCACGCCGCCCGCAATCCAGATTCTTTACCTATGTTGCAATACACACTACAAGAGTTGTATTTACAACGAAGTGACAACAACGAAATGCAGGTAAGTGTTTATCAATCTTTAGGTGGCATTGAAGGGGCCATAGGTAAAAAAGCCGAAGAAATATTTATTCACTTACCTACAGAACAACAAGGCGAGTTAGCATTTTTGTTTTCACAACTGGTAACCGTTAATGGTGACAGCGACGGCTCAAATGACAATATCACCAGTAAAGCGGCGAGATGGTCTCAGTTAGCTAACGTTAATCAAAAATCCTTGGTGCAAGCCATGGTAGATAGTCGATTATTTGTATCTCACCTTAACAATCAGCAAGCTTGTTTTAGTTTGGCTCACGAAGCGTTATTGAGGCGCTGGCCTCGTGCAAGTCAATGGATTACAGCACATCAAGAAAGTATCACGATTAAGAGCCGGTTACGCGTAGTCAGTCAGCGCTGGATTGCCGAAGGTAAAAGTACTTCCTTTTTACTGGCCTCGGGTAAACCCTTATTAGAAGCCAAACAATTAAAACATAATCCTATATTTAGTCTTGAGCCAGAAGAAATTGCGCTAATTACAGCCTCAGAAAAACGTTTTAAATTACGAAAATGGTTAACCCGCTCGGTAATGGTGGTTTTGTGTTTGTTAACAATTACATCAGTAACTATGAGTTATAAAAGTTATCAATCTGAAAACCTAGCCCAGCAAAAACGCGCCGAAGCAGAAAGTTTATTGGGTTTTATGGTTGGCGAGTTTGCCGACAAACTACGCAGCGTAAAACGTATGGATTTACTCGATGGCATTAGCAATAAAGCCCTAGAATATTTTAGCCAGCAAGAGCAACAAAATAATAGTATTTTTAGTTTTGGAGACTCGAGCCAAAATTTCAAAGCAAGTTTTCAACATGCCCAAACCTTAGGGGCTATGGGTGAGGTGGCTCGCTCTCGCAATAAATTGGATGAAGCGCAAAGAGCATTTGCCGCGGCTAAACAAATATTAGACAAATTGTATATAAGCCAGCCGTTTAATTTAGAATTATTAACTACTTTAGGGGCGAATGCCTTTTGGTTGGGGCAATTGGCTATGGATAACGCTGAGTTTCCAAAGGCTAAAGTGTTTTTTGAATCATATCTTAAGTACAGCCAAATAATGGTTGAATTTTCTCCGAGTGACATTGAGGCCAAAAGAGAACTTTCGTATGCCTATATGGCTAAGGGCAGTGTTTATATTAAATCACAACAAAACCTATTGGCTAGAGACGCTTTTGAGCGAGCACTTGATATTCAAATTATGCTGGTTGAAAATCTTTCCAAAGATTATGTTTCAATTATAGATCTTGCAGATACCTTAGAATGGTTAGCTGAAAGCCAAGAGCAACTTGGCGATTTACAGGACGCTGTGAAAACCAGAATAAAAGCCCAAGATATAGTCAATGACTTACTTATTGCCCATAAAGGTAGTGCTGATTTATTAGAAAATCTCGCTTATTCATACTTTAATGCAGCAAATGTTTTATATTATTTGAGTGAGTATAAGGCGGCTAGTCAAGCAATCTTAGTCTCAATAAAACATTTTAACGATATGTTAGCTCAAGATTCATCAAATAAAATATGGCAGTTGGAGTTACTCAGTGCGCAAGCTTTTCACTACTTAATGCTAACGATTATCGAAAATGGTGATTCTCAGTCAATTGTAAGTCTTGACGATTTTAACAAGTTATTAGATAGGGCTGAAAAATTTCCATTTTCTTTGGTATTTATAATAAATACATATCAACATTCTGGAAATTGGGGGTTAGCTGAAAAAGCGCTTAATTTGGCTAAGCCCATATTAGAAAACTTAGTCAAACAACAACCTGATAACAGTATTTTAGTTTCGTCTTTGAGTAATATTTACCTTACAAAAGCCAAACAAGGGAAACTTAATCAAACCAAGGATAACCAAACTGTTTCTAACTGTGCGAAAGCTATCAATATCTTGCAACCCAACATAAATATTCAAACGAGTTATGAATTATCGCAGCCCTATGTAAAAGCTTATGATTGTTTGGGCAAGATTAATGAAGTTGAAAATTTTGTACAACGATTAGAAAATATGCAAATCACTAACTATCGATTTTAATATGTTTATTTTAATTTTATCAATATCTTAACCCACAAAAGGAAAACATATGTTCCCTAAAATAATAAGAACTAAAACCCGCGTTAATTGTTCTGGCGCTAAACCGGTAGTCGAGTTTTATGATGCCAAACAAGCTATCTGGCAACAGGAAGTTACTCTAGACTTTACCCGTTCTGGCCTGGCTATTTTTACTTTAGATACAGACGTAGAACAAGACGCCTATATCTTTTTTGGGGCAGTACAAAATACTGAAGAAGGTTGTGCCCCAGATACTAACTGGGATTTCACTATTAATGGGGCAGGTAACATAATCTCTTTTAATAATGATTGTAAAAACGCACAGAATATATCCATTAAACTGACCTTGATCCCACAAGGTGATAATAATATTACCGATGCCATCATAAGTGCTGATCCTAAGATTAGAAATTCACCCATGTAAATAAACCTGCGGGGTCACTCACAAGTCAACAGTGCGAGACCAGCGGGGTCAGGTTCGTTGAAAGCGAGTTAATTGATTAAATGAAACTATCAATTACACTTTGTATTCCGGTTAAATGTAAAGGAATACAAGATGGCTCGCTTACCTCGACTTTCAATTGCAAGTTGCCCTCAACACGTTATTCAGCGAGGTAATAATCGCCAAGCCTGTTTTTTTGCACAACAAGATTACAGGGTTTACTTGGATAAACTGAAAGAATCTGCCATGAAGCACAATGTTGATATTCATGCGTTTGTGCTTATGACTAATCATGTTCATTTATTAATGACCGCATATTCAATCGATGGTGTCAGCCAAGTTATGCAGAACTTGGGAAGGTATTACGTTAGGTATATCAATCAAACTTATCAAAGAACGGGCACATTATGGGAAGGCCGTTTTAAATCTACATTAGTAGACACTGAGCCTTATCTGTTAACACTCTATCGCTATTGAATTGAACCCTGTAATACCAATCCGTAATAATAAGTGGCCACTCAGCGAGAGTTTAAATGAGCTTAATCAAGACGCTTGAATGAAAGAATAGTGGTGCTCTTTTGAGTTCGATCAACACAGAGTAAGTTCATTTAAAACTCGCCTAAAAGGAATGCCCCAGCGGATTTTGACCTGCGTTGTCGGTATTTGAAAGGGAACAACCATTCCTGTACACCGACGCCTTGTTCAAAAACCGCTGGATGCATTCTGAGAGATCACTTATTACTACGGAATGGTATAAGAGCTGGAATGGTTGAGCATCCTGCCCAATATCCGTGGTCAAGCTTTCATGCTAATGCCGGAGATAGGGCTATCTCGTTATTGACTCCTCATACATTGTATTTGGGATTAGGAAATACTGAAGTAGAAAGAAAATCTGCTTATCGAAGCCTTTTTGTTTCAAATTTATCCGATTATACAATTCAAGCTATTCGAGATGCGACAAATAAGTCTTGGGTACTAGGTAATGAACAATTTATTGAACAGGTTTCGAAAAATTTATCCAGAAGATGCAAGCCATTACCGCAAGGCGGGGATAGGAGGTCTAAAACGTTTAATGTTTAAAAAGGCTAAAAGGGAGTTGGTTTCAACGAACCTGCCCCCACAGGTCATCAACGAACCTGCCCCCACAGGTCACGACGAACCTGGCCCCACAGGTCTATTGAATTACTCAATGTATCTGATTCAGCTATGTGTGTGGATTTGAGGGGCGAATATTCCATAAAAATCAGTTTTTTGTCTTCAGAAGGTTACCGGAAGGTAAAATTATGAACCTAAAGCTAAGCTGTGTACTTCTATTTTAGCTATCGATAAAGTTGTGCTGATTATGCATAAATAGAATATTTAAGGAGAACGCGCAATTATAAATCTTGAGGTTTAGTGTAAGTGAATTGTGCAAAATTATTTGTAGAGTACACCACATAAGGAAAACCATATGAATATCATTAGATTCACCTCACTAACCTTACTTTTGTTAAGTGCTTGTAGTCATCAACCTGAGAGTGACAGCAAGCCAAACAGCGTTTTGTCACAGTACCAGTATGATTTTGTAGCACCATCAAACATACAAAGCTCTGCTCCTTCAGGAAAACTTCAGATAGCTGAGCTTGATACTAGTTTTCCAAGCCAAATGAATGAAATACAAGGTTGGATACAACAAGAAATAGATAACAATGCCGCTGTGCGTTCCCATAGTTGGAGCATATGGGGTAGCCTAACCAGCTTAACGCCTTACAACATTGATAACCCATACAATGCGCAAATTGGCACTAGTCGCTTACCTGCATTTATGACTTGGTATTCCAGTTATGAGGTTTATGGTGTAAATAGTGATGCTAAAAACTTATGTACATCCAATCGTGCTGGAGTAGCAGATAAACACGGTATAAAACGATGTAGGGGAGGGTCTTTATTGGATTTTAATAAGTTCTCTTTGATTGAATCAAAATATGTTATTGACCAGAGTTACAATAACCTCTCAACCCTAACACAAAGAGTAAATAACAATCCTCAGCCATTAGATCTACCACCATTTAACGGGAGCAAGTTTTCAAACAACACTGTGGATAATGTCTCGTTTTCATTAAAACCTGTTTATTACTTACTTAAAAATAACGCCCACAATTTATTGCCTTATTGGGGCGGAATGCAGGCCAATACAACAAGTAAACGACACTCTCCTACCCCAAACACCTGGAATCAATGTGTAGCAGTAACAGTAGGGAAAACAAATTCACCAGTACCTAAAGTGTGTAACCCAGGTGTTGGGCATGCCAATGCAACAGCTCCTATTGGTGGATGGCAACAGGTTGAGCTGTCTGAGTTTTTGGCTATCCCTTTAACCCAAGAAATTTTAGATGAGTTGATTTACGCCAAAAATAATTCACCTCTGCAAGCATCGAGTATTTTATCTTTGGGATATACAGAAACAGCTAAAGCTGAAGTGGGTGATGTTGCTGTATTAGTAGGAATGCATGTTACCGTGCGAGAGAGTAAAGATTGGGTATGGCAAACCATGTATTGGAGCCCAACGAATTTACAACAGGTAAAAATGAATACTGACTATCCTGTATTTCCGCCTAAAACAAAGAGTTATGTTGCAGGAGAAAATTATCCAGGTTCGTCATTTGACAATCCATATCAAAATACCACATCTTCCTCTACTAATATTCCAGGCTGGGCTAAAAACTATGCGATGTGTACTGCATATAGCCAAGTTTATCCCGTACAGCCTGACAACGGCGGAACTAATGATAATACCTATCCTCAAATTTGTTTTAACCCATGGTTAGAAACAGCTTTTGATACCCTTGATGGACATTTTTCGAAAACAGGCCTGAATTCAAACTGTATGTCTTGTCATGGTCAAGCAAGTTATAACGGCGCCGTGAATACAAATATGGTCACTACTAAGTGTAATGAGCCTCAAGGTTTTGGATATTATGGTAACGGTTATGTTCCTCGTGATAACAGTTGTTTAACTAACCAAAACTTTGCCTATGATTTTTCATGGCATATTGGTAATGCTTTTGACGATGAAAAAAGTAAAAGCGTAAATAAAAAGGTTGTACATCAAAAACCTCCAACTATTTCTCCAAGCTTTAGTGAGTAATATGTTTCATTAGATAAGACAGTTTACTAAGCTGCCTTATTAATGCCTCAGTAATTAAATTTACTGGGGCAAATTTATTCTTTTTTAAAATTAGATATTTATTATAAAACAATGAGATACGACCGGAAGGTTACCAGAAGGTACAAATAAATAATTCTCAATATACTGCTTTACATCGAATTAGCGATGTTAACTTGTTGAGAATATAAAATGCCAGATCCAGCATCAGTAAAAAATAATAACAACCTCTCAAATAAACAACACTTGTTGTTTCAGACTTTATCTAAACCTATCTACAACAAAAATATCAGTTCAATTTTGAACATGATAAATTTTATTGCAGAGGGTATTTTTGTGATAAACCAACAAGGGGTGATCGAAGCCTTAAATCCATTGGCGGCTAAATTTTTTGGTGACTCTAAGGAAAACCTTATAGGTCACAATTGGTTTTCGTATCTACATGATGGATGTCGTGAAGACTATGAATACATTTTGTCTACGTGGTCACAGAATAAGTCCAATGGTTATGTAAATAATGGGCCTAAAGAAGTACTTATTACTCGAGCCGATGGAACTTGGTTAGAGGCGGATTTGTCTTTGTCGAGTTTAGCAGGGTTATGTTCTGCTACGGGAAATTTAATTGTAGGCGTATTACATAATTTAACTGAACACAAAAAAGAATATGGCGAGTTAAAACGTAAAGCTTATACCGACCATCTAACAGGATTATCAAATAGGTATGCGTTAGATAAAAAGCTCCGTTCTAACTGGCATGATAGTCTTAGAGATAGACAGCCTTTAAGTCTAATTATAATTGATGTTGATTATTTTAAGTGTTTTAACGATGAATTTGGTCATGTAAAAGGTGATAAGTGTTTACAGAAAATTGCCAAAGTTATTGAAGATTATTTACCCACTCGAGAATGTATTGCTGCACGCTACGGAGGTGAAGAGTTTGCCGTGATCTTACCTCGTTGTGATATTTATAATGCCTCTGGTATAGCGGGGCTTATTCAACAAAAGATTAGTTCCTTAAGCTTTGCTGACATTGGTTTGCCAGCCTCATTTAGGATCACCGTTAGTCAAGGTATCGCTTGTGAACAAGGGGGGAAGTATCAAACTTCGGAATCCTTGATCTGTGCTGCAGATTCAGCCTTGTATACCTCTAAAGCTGAAGGCAGAAACCGAATATCTAAAGGGGACTAATTAACCTGAATATTGGATAAGCCGAACCTTTCAATAACGCTATTTTTGTGCCTATCGGCGTTGGATTGTCTAGCAATAACATGTTATTACGTACGACAATCCGCCTTGCTATACACGAATAATTTCGTCACCGAGTAAGAATTTAGCTGAGGTTATTTGGTCGGGTGTCACTAAGGTATTGAATTATAATGTTAAAGTTAACTTGGTCGATACTTCTTATCGAGTACTCAGGTTATTTACGTTAAACAAATGAATAGGTCAATTTAAGGTTAAGTTTTTATCAATATGCATAACATGTGCGTTTATTTGTAGTGTATTTAAGGTGTTTAACATTACTCATGCCCTATAATATGGTACAAATACACTTATACGTTGTTCTTAGATATCAGATGGTAACTAAGAATGATTATTTATAGCTCCGAGCCATTTTAGCTAAATCATAAGACAAGTTACTGTGGCCGTGAATTTTACTTTTTAGATTAATACTAATCAGTAAAACTCGCCAGGGTTGCGAGAGAAATCGAACAGCCTCCCGTAAACACCTTTTTATTAGGTGTTTAAATTTGGAAAGGTGTTAATTAAAACATGTTAGAAGATAAATTTGGACGCCGTTTCCACTATTTGCGGCTGTCTATTACTGACGTGTGTAATTTCAAATGCGACTATTGTCTGCCAGATGGTTACACCTGTGATAGTGATAGAGACTTTCTTTCGTTAAACGAAATACAAACTTTAGTAAAAGGTTTTGCTGCTTTGGGTACCAGTAAGGTGCGTGTTACTGGCGGTGAACCGACTCTACGTAAAGACCTGCCTGAGATTTTAGCTGCTTGTGCCAATACACATGGTATTGAGCATGTGGCTATGACTACCAATGGTTATAGGCTTGAATCGGATATTCAGCAATGGGTAGATGCAGGCCTTAACTCTCTCAATATTAGTATCGACAGTTTAGATCCCAGAATGTTTGAGGCGATTACTGGCCATGATAAATTAACGTCAATTTTACGTGGAATCGATAAAGCCTTAGCACTAGGTGTGAAGGTAAAGGTTAACGCGGTTTTACTAAAACAATATAATGCATCTGAACTTAATCAATTTTTAAATTGGGTTAAAAAAACACCAATTAGTTTTCGTTTAATAGAGCTTATGCAAACTGGCGATAACCAAACATTTTTCAATCAAAATCATGTCTCTGGTATACCCATTAAAGAGCAATTGCTTGATCAGGGATGGAGTCAACTCATTCGTGATAAAGCGGCGGGTCCTGCACAAGAATTTTATCACCCAGACTTTGATGGGCGTATTGGACTGATCATGCCCTATAGCAAGGACTTTTGTAACACTTGTAATCGTTTAAGAGTTTCTGCAACGGGCAAATTACATTTATGTTTATTTGCTGATCAAGGGTTAGATATTCGTCCTTCGTTACAAGATGTTGATAGTTTATTGCTAGAAACACAACTACACGAATTATTGGGTGATAAAGAGGCCACGCATTGGTTGCAGGATGGATATACAGGCGGCACTAAACATTTGGCAATGTTAGGTGGCTAGCATGTTAAATTTAGTGATTTATCGATGTTAGCCGGGGTGATTCTAGCGGGTGGCCGTTCCAGTCGTATGGGCCAAGATAAAGGGCTACTTATTGCGCCTGATCAACAGTTAAGTCTGCTCATATTAAGCCAACAAACCATGGCCAAACTTGTCGGTGAGAGCGTATGGGTAAGTGGAGAACAACATCATCAAGGTATACCGGATATTTTTAAGGCTTGCGGTCCTTTGTCTGGTATTCACAGTGCATTAAGTTATTTCCAAAACAATCAGCAATCCATTACAGAAGTTTTGTTTATGCCGGTTGATATGCCTCGGGTGACTGAAAGTGATCTAAGACATTTGCTAGAGCAGGGCAGAAAACATCAAACTTTGTGTTGTTATCAAGATCATATGTTTCCTTTGTATGTGCCTTTATCAATTGCTTTGATCGAGTATTTAGCGATTCAGTTAAAAAGGGCGGGAGATACAAAGAAGAAGGGTAAGAATAAATCCTTGTCTATTCGTAACGTATTACAAAAGTTTGATGCTGCGCAAATCAAACCATTAACGCAATCTAATTTGGTTAATATTAATACGCAACAAGAATGGCAACAGCATTGTGCTTATGTCAATAAATCAAAAGCGACAAATACCACAAGAACAAATAATTAAAGGGTAAGGTATAAATGAGCTCATTAAACTCAAGTGCTAAACAAGCATTAAATATTGCAGTGTTAACCGTATCGGATACCAGAAACGAAGACACAGATACATCTGGACGTTACCTTTATACAGCGGCCATTGAAGAAGATCACAAGGTCATTCATAAAGAAATCGTAATTGACGATAAATTTAAAATACGTGCCGTAGTGTCTAATTGGATAGCCTCTGATGATGTGCAAGTTGTTCTCATTACTGGTGGTACCGGGTTTACCGCAAGAGACACAACTCCTGAAGCTATGCTCCCTCTATTTGACAAAAGTATTGAAGGTTTTGGTGAGTTGTTTAGACATATCTCTTATACAGAAATTGGCACGTCTACAGTGCAGTCACGAGCGTTAGGTGGCATGGCGAATGGTACGGCAATCTTTTGTATGCCTGGTTCTACGGGGGCGTGTAAAACAGCATGGACAGGGATTCTAAAGGAACAACTTAATTCAACACACAAGCCATGTAACTTTGCGATACATTTAAAAAATGTTGATGAAATTTGTGAAACTAGAGGCTAAAACATGACAAGTGAAACTGAGTTTACCCACATCAATGAACATGGCAAAGCTAACATGGTGGATGTAACGGAAAAACAGATTACTCAACGACAAGCTGTGGCGGAAGGGTACATTCGCATGTCTGATTTAGCCTATAAAAAGCTAAGAGATAATCAGCACGCTAAAGGTGATGTGTTGTCTATAGCAAGAATTGCAGGGATCCAAGCGGCTAAAAAGTGTAGTGATTTAATTCCTCTTTGCCACCCTTTGATGTTGTCTAAAGTACAAATAGACTTTGAAACCATAGATGACAGTCGCCAGGTACGAATTCAGGCTTTATGTAAATTAGCCGGACAAACTGGTGTAGAGATGGAAGCATTGACGGCCGTGAGTGTTGCTGCATTAACATTATTTGATATGTGCAAAGCGGTTGATCCTCTCATGGAAATAGACGGCATCAGAGTACTAAAGAAACAAGGTGGAAAAAGCGGAGATTGGCAAGTAGAGGCTGAAAAATGTTAAGGGTATTATTTTTTGGACAGTTAAAGGAAGTACTTAAAACCGTTCGTTTAGAACTTGATGTTAAAGATATCGACACAAAATTAGACACAGTTAGTCATTTGAGACAATTCTTACAAAACAAAGATGAAAATTGGCTAGAATATTTACAGGCTGGCAAAGTGTTGGTAGCAGTCAATCAAGAGTTAGTCCAAGAAGACCATCCTATAACTGACTCAGACGAAGTCGCTTTTTTTCCTCCGGTTACAGGTGGGTAAACTTATGCCCAAATCTATAGCCAAAAACCAGGAGTTAGTGACTTCCATAGTAGTACAAACTGAAGATTTTGATTTAGCAACTGAATATAACCAGCTTCGAGAAAACAACTCTACAGATGGTGCTATTGTGACTTTTGTGGGACTAGTACGAGATTTTAATCAAGATGGTAATGTTTCAGGGTTATTTTTAGAGCATTACCCAGAAATGACAGAGAAATCCTTACTTGCCATTGTTGAACAAGCAAGACAGAAATGGCCAATAGGCAGAGTCACTGTAATTCATAGAGTAGGGCATTTGGAAGTGTCTGATCAAATAGTATTTGTTGGTGTGTCTAGTCAACATAGGCAAGCAGCTTTTAGTGCCAATGAATTTATTATGGATTTCCTGAAAACCCAAGCGCCATTTTGGAAAAAAGAAACCTCTCCTAAGGGAGATGTTTGGGTTGAGGCTAAACAAAGTGACGTTTCTAAAGCCCAAACTTGGTAAAGGAAAATGACTGAAAGTTAGTCATTAATAAACGCCAAGGTTAAGCAATTAAGCGTTAACCTTTGGCATTTTTAGAATTGTGACCAACAGAGCTGGTAAAAATGTCAGCGTTAACAATGTTGAAAACAAAATACCGCACAACACAATAATCCCAACGCCTCGATATAATTCTGTACCATCTCCTGGAATGAGTACCAGTGGCGCTAATCCAAACACTGTAGTTGAAGTTGACATTAGTATTGGCATCAGCCTTTTCTTAACTGCTCCGCGCACAGCTTCTAGAACTTCAACACCTTTTTGCTGCATGTTTTTGCGAGTTTGATCAACAATCAAAATAGGGTTGTTAACCACTGTACCTAGCAGGATTAAAAAGCCTAACATGGTGATCATGTCTAACGGTTGGTGAAACTCAGACAAACCAATATGTTGTAAAGTGGTATTCACACCATTCACCGTAATTAACCCCAATAAACCACCTGCCATACCTAAAGGTATAGTGGTCAGAATGAAAAGTGGATATCGCCAGTGGGTAAAAATTGCCACTAATAGTAAATAACTTAATACAATCGAAATCAAAAAGTTTGATGATAATGAAGCTTGAGTCGCTTCAAGTTGGTCGGCTGCTCCACTGATTGTGAGGTTAATGCCTTGCACTACTTTTCCTTGCTGCAAAAGACTGGTTAATAACTTTGTTCTCACTAATTCTTCAGCTGTTTCAAGCGCCACACTTTTGGGCGGAATTATGTATACAGAAACTGTTCTGTTTCCATCTACTCGTCTTAAACTATCACTACTATAACTAGCACGCATATCTGCTAAAGCATTCAAAGGCATAACTTGCCCCGTTGGAGTCATGATTGGGGAGTTTGCTAATTGTTCGAGGTTTTGTTGATTACCTGCGTGGCTAAAGATAAAGATGTCAACTTTGTCGTCATCCAAAATAAACTCATCAACATAGGCTCCGTCACTAAAGGCTGAAATGGCATACCCTAGTTCACTGTTACTTAAACCTAGTTCTGATAATCTATCCCATCTTGGGGTAACTTCTATGAGAGGTTGATTCAAACTCAATGAACTGGGTTGCGAGTTTATTTGAGGATCTTCAAACACAACTTCAGCTTCTTTATAAACCGCTTCTGCTGTTTGATATAACTCTATTAAGTTTGGTCCCGAAATATCGACCGCTACCGCACGGGTTCCCCCATCATTACTCGAGATGATGGAGCCTCGAGAAGAAAAGGCCCGCATATTTGGATAGCTTTCAAACTTTTTGGTAATAGAATCCATCATGGCTTGAATATGATTTGGGTCGACGGGGCGACTTAAAAACCAAACTCTTCCTGCAGACACAGACATAGTGTAATAACTTAAAGGCGGCATATCTGTTGTGCCGTTTTCAAACCTATCACTTTGATCATTCAGGTAAGAATCAAAATGTACTCTTAATTCTTCTCCAATACGTTTCATTTCACTCAAGTTATAACTTGGTGGCGCAATCATCAATGAGAATGCTTTAGGTTCTTCACCTTCTGGTAAATATTCGGCGGCAGGCATAAAAGTATAAGCAGCACCTAAAGTCAAAATTGAAAATGCTAATACAGTGATCCTAGCTTTCGACTTAGTGGTAATAAAATAATCAACGAAAGTGAGCCATTTAGCTGATAGTTGCAGTTGCTTATCAACATTATGTGGCTTGAGCCTGTTAAAGTTGGCGATTGCGACAGGTACAACAAGTATCGCGACTAACATAGAAGCTATTATTGCCCCTGATATCGCGATGGCAATGTCAGAGTATAGTTGCCCTGCTTCTTCTTGGACAAAGAGAATAGGGGCAAATACGAGTATTGTAGTGGCTGTAGAGGCTAATACCGCAGGCCACACATCAACAACACCGGCAATTGCTGCTTCAAAACTGTTTTTGTATTTTTTGCTGGCTTGCATAATGCTCTCTAGCACCACAATAGTGTTATCTACTGTCATGCCAATAGCGAACGCAACTCCAGCCAGAGATATGACATTGATAGTTCGATCAAACAACATCAAAGATAAAAATGCTGCGATTGTGCACATGGGTATTCCTAATATCCCAATGAGCGTCACTTTGGCCGAGCGTAAGAAGTAATACATCACTATGGTGGCCAATAACCCACCTAGTATTAAGTTAAACCAAACATTAGATAAAGAGCTACTGACATATTCAACATCATCACTTAATAAGTTTAATTCTAAGCCTTCATATTTTAATAACTCGTCATTTATTCTTTCAACCGCAACCAGCATTTTTTCTTTTATTGCCAGAACATTGGAGCCACTTTCTCTTCTGACTGATAGACGAATAGTACGTTCACCATCAGAGTAGGACAGACTACGGGTTTCGTAATGATCTAGTACAACTTGCGCCACATCTTTTAGGTAAATATTTACATTGTTTTGGCGCTTTATTATCAAACCTTCTAATTCAAATACGTTTTTAAAACGGCCAATAACTCTGATTAGATAACGTTCTTTTTCACTTTCTATATCGCCAGCTGATGCGTCTTTATTTCGGTTTCGAATAGCGCTTCTGACGTCATTTAAACTAATACCTCTTTGAGCAAGTTTAGATGGGTCCACCTTAATTTGTACTTGTCTTGCCGCACCACCATTAACTGAAACCTCAGAAACACCAGGGACACTTTCCATTCTAGGTCTGACATATTCATCAGCATAATCTCTAATGAGATCCATATCTAAGTTTAGAGGATTTCCTTTTTCTGGTTTTAGAGAAAAATACATAAATGCATTGCTTGAAAAGGAGCTGGATATCAAGCGAGGCTGATCGACGTTTTCTGGGTAAGATGATACTTGGCTAAGTGCATTATTAACGTTTATCATGGCATCGTTAACATTTACACCAAAGGGAAATTCCAACTCAATAGAAGCGCTTCCCATTGAGGCGTACGACGTCATACGCTTTAAATTAGGTAAACTACGTAAATATCGTTCTTGTTCAATTAGGATTTCTTTCTCTACATCCTGTGGTGTGGCGCCGGACCATCCTGTTCGTACGGTAATGGTTCGAACTTCCAGATCTGGAATCATTTGAACTGGTATTTTCAGTGCTCCAACAATACCTAAAATACAAATGATGGTGACTACGACCGAGACTAAAGTCCCTTTGTTTATAACTGCCTTAAACACTAATTTACCCCTTCAACAGTTTTAGTCGTAACTGTTTGGCCTTCGATAAGTAAATCATTTCCAGACACTATGACGGCTGTACCGTCCATAACTCCTTCAACTGTCACAGTGTTAAAGCTGCTGTTAAGTAACGTTATCGGGAGCCTTTTCACTTTTCCGTTGTTGACGGAATAAACGCTGTAACTTCCATCTGGGTGTTTTTTCAGTGAGGTCTTAGGTAAATTTACTTGTGTGGTATTTTCCATTGGCATTAACAAGCGAACTCGAGCAGACATTCCAGAAACCAAATGGGAATTCGTTGGTAAGTCAATTTGCGCTTTGAATGTACGACTAATTGGGTTAGAAACTTGAATATATCGGTTTATGGTTAGAGCCATAGATTCAGTGGGTGCTGTGTCTGGGGTGACCAATACTTTTATGTCAGATGTGTTTTGGATATCTTTAAAGTACTCCTGTGGAATATCGATAAATATTCGTAGCACGTTATCTGATACTAACTGTAATACTCGACTCTGGGAGTTCACCCATTCACCTAAGTCTATGTTTCTATTGGCAATAATCCCTGTAAATGGCGCAATGATGATGTGTCGATTAACAATCTCTTGTTGTAGCTTTACTTTAGCCGAGGCTTCAGATAATTTAGCTTTACTATTAGCTGCATTAGCTTTTCTTTCGGCAAGTAAGGTCTTAGCGACCACTTTTTGTTTTGCAAGCCGTACTATTTCCTCAAATAGGCGTAAATCTTCTTGGTACGCAACATTTGCTGTAAGTTTGGCCGCATTCGCTTGCTCTAATTGAATAAGGGCTAATGTGTCATCTAATTTAATTAGTTCTTGCCCCTTAATGACTTTGTCACCGGCTTCAAAGTTTATTGTTTTTACTACCCCTGATTCTAGGCTCGTCAGTTTTGCATCATTTAGCGCACTAACTGAACCACTTAGTTCTATTTCTAGTTTACCGGCCTTTTCGTTAGCGATAACTACGTCAACAGCGAGTGTGTTGGCAATGGAGTATTTATGAATTGATAAAATAGCTATGACTAGGAAATATTTATGAAGACTTAACATACATACCTTATTAAATTTATAATGTATTTGTCCCCGTTTGTACCGAGCGGGACCTAATTACATGACTATTCCAAAATGCCGGGTTGAGTGCAAATAATATTGTTAAATAGCAAAACGCCGCTGTTGTAAGCGGCGTTTTATGATTCTAATTCAGATATTTAATCTTCATCACAGTTTTCTTTGCAATGACCATATAGGTAAAGACTATGGTGTGTGAGGCTCATATTATGACGCTCAGCTACTTCTTCTTGTCTCTTTTCAATTATCTCATCTTCAAATTCAATCACTTTTCCACAGTTCAAACATACTAAATGGTCATGGTGTTTCTTATGACTAATTTCAAAAACCGATTTACCGCCTTCGAAATGATGGCGGTTAAGAATACCCGCATCGTCAAATTGGTTTAATACTCGGTAAACTGTCGCCAATCCAATATCTTCATCTTGTTCAATTAAGATTTTGTAGACGTCTTCAGCGCTAATATGCTGATTTTCAGGTAGTTGAAGTATTTCCAATATTTTTAAGCGCGGTAACGTGACTTTTAATCCAGCTTTTTTTAATTCTTTATTATGTTCCATTGACTTACTTACAAATAATTGATGAAGCCATTATAGGGGAGTTAATGACTATTGGAAGGAAAGTTAACAAATTAGTAAATGAAAAGGGAGCTTAACTCCCTTTTTTGTCTAATATTAACCCAGCTCGGCCAAACACATTTCCTCATGTATTTGTTTACACCAAGCTTTTACTCTTTCTTCTGTCAATTCAGGTTGTCGATCTTCGTCAATCCCTAGTCCAACAAAATGATCGTCATCGGCCATGCCTTTTGACGCTTCAAAGTCATATCCATCAGTAGACCATTGCCCAACTAAGATTGCACCTTTTGCTTCAACTATGTCTCGCACCATTCCCATGGCATCCAGAAAATATTCTGCGTAGTCTTCTTGGTCACCGCAGCCGAATATAGCAACTAACTTATCTTCGAAGTCGATTTGTTCTAGTTCTGGAAAGAAATCATCCCAGTCGCATTGAGCTTCACCATAATACCAAGTTGGAATGCCAAACAATAAAAGGTCGAACTCTGCAATTTGTTCTTTACTGCTTTTTGCAATGTCTTGGACCGCGATTAAGTTTTTGCCCAATTCTTTCTGAATCATTTTAGCAATATGTTCAGTATTGCCAGTATCGCTGCCGAAAAAAAGCCCCACACTTGCCATTATTAACACTTCCTCACACTATAAATAAATTGTACTTAGGTTTATTCACCAATAAATAACTGCATTACACCTTTAAAAATGAATCCAGCCGCGCCCAAAAATAAAACAAAATACACTACAATTTTACCAATCATAGGCACATTGTTCTTTTTTAAAATATCATGCACGGCGTAAGTCATTAAAATGAACAATCCAGCCAGACAGAGGTTTAATCCTATGGCTTCAATCAATTCGAAATTATCACTTATCATTTATTCGGTAAACCCTATAAAAAAACGGCCGTACTCTAACACAGAGTTACATTCAATAAAATTGGATCTAGTTTAATTATCTCATTTTGCTGTGCTTAAGAATAAGAGATTGCATAAAATTTTCATTACGCATTTTAGTAATGACTTTGTCTATGGCACTCTTTATATGAGCAAGTTTTGGACTTAAAAATATTTTGATCTCGGCAGATTCAACAGGATAAGGAGAGCGGTATATTGTTGTATCTTTATATTTACCTAAATCCATTAATTCGTTGGCTTTAAACTCACCTAACAATGCCAAATTACATCTTTTATTTATCAACATATCAAACATTAGTTTTTGTTTAGACACATCTACTCTTTGTAATTTTCTTAGTAAAAATTGGCGGTGTACAGATGTGTAAACAAAGTCTTTACGTGTACAAATTAAAGATTGTTCTAGATCTTCTATTTTAAAATGTTGTGAAAAGGGTGAAAGTTGATAAAAATAGTCCCTGTGTTTTAGGATTGGGACACTTGCTAGTAGCTTATCCGGCCCTTTTAGCCATGCAGAACTGGACATTATTGCATCAACCTCGCCCATATGAAGTAGGTATTCAGCTCGGTTTTTGTCTGAGTCTACATATTGGATGCCCATGTTGAATTCGGACGAAACCTTGAATAATAAATCGACTATCAAGCCTTTGTATTGCGTCGATTGCCTATCAGTATAAAAATAAGGTTTTGCACCTGGACTATTAACGGCAAACTTAATTTGTTCCTTTGCCAAGCAGACGTTACAAATCACAAAGCAAGCGAAACCAATTAGAGATTGACGTGTTCCCATTAGATTAATACTCCTTTTTAACCTTACCCTAATGTACTGTAATTTACTTTACTATCAAGGCTTACAAGCGTGCAAACCAATTTTCATCAAAAGTCCATATATTCCCTTGGCATAGACCCAGAAATTTAGCCTTTGTCGTGCCTTAGTCATAGTTCAAATTTAGTTAAAGATAATATTACCCTTAGTTCTGTGCTTGACTATGGCGTTTTAAGGATTTCATTAATTCACCACTTTTCTTCATTTTGGAGATTGTTTTATCCAATATGGGTTTAAGTACCTCACGTTGTTTCGTTATAAATATTACGATATCTACCACGTTACTTGGCAAAGCAGACTGATGAATGTTGGAGTCTTTGAATTCCGATGAAAGTAATAATGTGTTGGCATTATATTCGTTCATTAAAACTAACTGGCAACGGCCTTTTCGTAACATTTGCATCATTAGTTTTTGATTTGATACATCAAACCTGTCTAACTGTTTAGTAGTTAGCAATTTGCTTATTGAGGGGTATACAAAACCAGTACGAGTACAAATAGTTGATGGTTGAATGTGGTTGATATCGAAGTTTTTATTAAACGCATCTAGTTTATAAAAATAACTTTTATGAGTACTTAGTGGAATAGTATTTAACAGTGATTTAGGCGTTGTTAACCATGTTGAAGACGACAGAAGTGCATCTGCTTTACCTGTACGAACTAATGATTCTATTCTTGTTCTATGGGAATCAACAAATTGGCTGGAGATGTTAAAATCAATCTGCACTTGTTCCATAATATCAACAACAAACCCCTGGTATTGCTTGGTCTTGGAATTAAAATATAGATAGGGGGGAGAGCCAGGGCTATTTACTGCAAACTTAATCGTTTCTTGACTATACGATGGAAGACTAGTCAATAAGCTTAGTGCTAAGATTAAGAATCTATTAAAGTACATAATGTAATCTAAATTTTAAACGGTAAATCAAACCTTACTACCATATCGCAAGAAATCACAAACTATTTTGTGACATAAGTCTGGTTTTTCTGCATGTAACCAATGTCCGGTATTTCCGACTACTTTTGACTGGCTTTTAGGAAATAGACTAAGTATGAGAGAGCGATGTTCTGCGAGCAAGTAATCAGAGTCTCCGCCTTTAATAAATAATACCGGTTTTTCAAAGGTATTATTGGATTCGATAGCACCGGAAAGAATTGAATAATCTCTCTTTAATAAAGGAAGGTTAAATCGCCACTCCCAACCTGATTCACCTTGATAAAGGCTCTTTAATAAAAACATCCTAACACCAGGTTCTGCCACATATTGTTGCAATGCTTCGTCAGCTTGTTTTCGACTAACAATTTGATCCAGCTTGATATTTGTAAGCCCCATAATCACCTGTTGATGCCTTGGCGGGTAAGCTACTGGAGCAATATCAATGACGACTAATTGTTTGACCAGTGTTGGATGTTCTAGAGCCATTTTCATGGCGACTTTTCCACCTAAAGAGTGTCCCAGTAGTACCAGTGAATCGATATTTAGCTCGGTGATTTGCTGATAGATAAGTTGAGCATATCCATCAAAACTGAAACCTTGAGTGGTTGTAGATTTTCCATGATCAGGCAGGTCAATGGATAAAACTTGAAAGTCGTTAGAAAACAAACGACGTAAGCCCGATAGGTTATCTAGGCTACCGAATAAACCGTGAATTAATACAATCCAAGGTTTACTGATATTGTCAGAGTGAATTTGATAATGAATATTTTTCATATATAGAGCCAAAAATGCATAAAAACATACTAGTTGCTATTGTACGCATTTTTGCTCCATATAGGATACGGTCTTTAGTAAACTTAATAAGCCCCAGAAGCTTTATACATTTCCATCTTAGTGGGACGAGGACGTTTTCGAGCAGGTGTTCTTTCACCTGTAACCCGATCGAAATCATCCAGCGTACGGAAACTTGGGATATAGTCTGCAGATTCTTTAATCCAATCCTCTAGTGCTGCACTATGTTCATTAAGGATTTTTTTGTATTTGGGATCAGCAGCTAAATTCTTTAATTCATAGGGATCATTTTTTAGGTCATATAACTCGTGCTTTGCTCTTGGAGCAATAAATGGGCGTGATTGGTGTTTATTCAACATACCTGCGTTATGTAATCTAACTAATTCAGCCCATGTCTCATGATACATAGTATCGCCACTAGGGGTTGCTGGTAAATCATTATAGTTATTACGAATGTAACGATAACGCTGTGAACGAACAGTACGTCCATGGTCTTCAAAATCATGGAAGTTACGTTCTGAGAAAGCGTATTTTCTAAATGACTTTTTAGGGTTGCTAAACAATTGTTTGAAACTCTTGCCTTCAATTGTGTCAGGCGTTTTGGCACCTGCTAGGTCAAGAAAGGTTGCAGATAAATCAATCGAACTAACAATGCTGTCAGTAGTGGAACCTTTTTTCTTGATACCTTTTGGCCAATGCACAATAAATGGAGTTTTTATGCCAGAATCAAACAGTGTGGTTTTATCGCGAGCGTAGGGTCGTCCATTATCGGCGATCACAATAACCAGGGTATTATCGGCAACCCCTTGTTGTTCTAGTTTTGCAATAACTTTACCTACATCTGCATCAAAACGGCTAATTTCATCATAGTAGTTTGCAAAGTCATTATAATATAACTCTGTAGGTGGATAGTAGGGAGGAAGAGTAACATCAGCTTGGGTGTGTTGATGAGGTAAGTTTAAACCAGGTCTCCACGGTCGGTGGGCATCCCAAGAGGCTAACCATAAAAAAAATGGCTTATCTTTATCACGATAATCCATTAGTGCTGACCATTCACTCGCACCAGACAGCGAACCATTGCCGTAATAAATTTCTCGAACCATGTCGAAACGTTCTTTAATAGCTTCGCCCATATGCCATTTACCAGAAGCTCCAGTCCAATATCCCGCTTCTTTTAGCTTTTCTGAAAAGGTTGTTTGCGCTAAAGGTAAATCCCAATGAAGTTGCTCTGCATCAGTATTGTGTGGATAGCGACCCGTTAATATACTTGCCCGACTCGGACTACATGAGCTAGCGGTGAGATAAGCGCTGTCAAATCGCATACCTTCTTTAGCCATTTTATCTAGATTAGGGGTGTGAACATTTGGATGTCCATATGCTCCAATGTCATTCCAACTAAGGTCATCAGCAATGATTAACACAATGTTTGGTGATTCGTCTTTAGCTATAGTTGGTAAACTAAACCCTAAACAGGCAACAGAAAAGACGATTGTCATTAATTTCTTATTTATCATTAATATTGGCGCTTTGTATTTAAAATTAAACAGAAGTTAAGGTTAACGCCATATTGCATATTTGTGAAGAGGGATTACACATAATTATTGAATTGAGATTAACTAGATATGTTGAACTACAAAACTTAGGTTTAAATTTGTTAGCTAAGTTTTGTAGTTCAAAAGAAGTGTTAAACAGTAACTACTGAATTCTCTTCGAGCGAAACAGGGGATGGAGCATAGCTGTCGGCTTGCCAGTCGTTTTCCCATAATTCATTATCCAACAAGTATCTGAATTGATATGTTGAATCCTTAGGCAAATCAACGGTAGTCGTAAAACCACCATTTTTTAACTTTTTCATTGGCAAAGATGTTTGATCCCAGTCGTTAAACTCGCCAACCAAAGATACCTTGCTAGCTTGCTGTGCTTCTTCTTTAGTTAGTTTGAAAGTCACTTTACAAACAGACTTAGACTTTAAATATTGTTTTTTAAACGCCATGATTATTTCTCCAGTTACATGATTAAACTTTTAAATTTCCCGGTTTTTAAAGCTTTTTCAAAACTACTGTTTAGGCCGAGTAAACACATATTAGCACTGTGTCTGACCATTTATTAACCTCTTTTTTGTTGTATAAATGTGACATTTATTGCAGCTTCTTTAATGATTTGTTGCAGTCAGATGTCAGGTGAATTTTAAGTAACAATACATTTACAAAGGATGCGGTAAGAAGCCCGCAAGCCCAATAAATTAGGTGCGTGAGTAAAAGGCAGTAGAACGAAATTGATTAACATTTAAAATTGCAGTTTAAATGAAAAATATTAATTTGTTTGTGGAAATGACTCATTTTGTCCTTGCTAATAACAGAATCAACGGCATAAATCGCTAATCATTCCTAAAATATGAAATTGAAATTCATATTATACCTGCCAAAGAGTGTGACAAGAATCTTGTGGAATGGGCTTGTAAGTTGCAACCTGATAATCATTTAGAAGAATGTGAGTTGATTTGTCTAACCGGTGGAATAAATATATTTTATACGTATGCGATTTTGGATGAGTTAATTAGGCGAATTTATCCAGCGCTTTAAGATATGTTTAAAAATAAAAAGTCCCATTACAATTACGCTACCACTGACGGTTCCAGAAAGATGAGCATCAATTGCAACATTAGCTTCAATCAGGCTAGAAACATCCTTACTCGGACCCATTATCTGTTCATGGATTACTTTTAACCAAACAGCGATGAGTAATAACCAACCTGTTTTTATACGGTACATGACATCTTTATAGGCTCCTACGATAAACAGTCCATGTAAAATGCCAGATAAGCCCACATACCAGACCAAATGTTTTGAAAACATAAAAATGCCAAAACTGGTTCCTAAACATAAAATGATAACTGTCCACAAAGATTGATAACCATAATATTGTCCATGCAATGCCCACAATAGTATTACTCCTAACAAATTGAGAGCTAAGTGAACTGAATTAGTATGTAAAAAGTGTCCAGTAATAACTCTCCACCATTCACCTTCAAGTATTGGGTTTAGTTCATAAGGTAAATACTCGTGAGAAGAGGGCTCAAAAATCCAACAAATAATTGCTACAAGACCTACAATAGTAGGCATAAAACAATGTTGTTTAGTGAAAGGTAATTTGGACATGAAAGATAAGAGTTTGTGTCGGTAACCGTATGATAACTAAATTATTCTATATTAGTTATTTGTATTTGCATATTGGAGCGCTCACAGATAGTGTTTAGTTTAAATATAAGATTCTTGAATGAGATATTAGTGGTTTCTAGATTTATATACCTTTCAATTAGTTTAGTCGTATTCTCGACTCAGTTAGCGCATGCCAAAAATATAAGAGAAGATCGTGAGCCCGAAGCGGCAACTGGATACCAACATAAAAAAGCTTTTAAGGCTGATGAGTATATGGTGGTGGCGGCTAATCCTTATGCGTCTTGGGCAGGTAAAAACATTTTAAAAAATGGCGGCAGTGCCATAGATGCTGCTGTGGCTGTACAAGCTATGCTAACTTTGGTTGAACCTCAATCGTCCGGGATAGGTGGTGGTAGCTTTATTTTATACTGGGATAATAAAGCTAAGAAGTTACATACCTATGATGGTAGAGAGACTGCGCCTAGCAAAGTAAATATAGATTTATTTTTAAAAGACAATAAACCAATAAAGTGGATGGATGCAGTTGTTGGAGGACGTTCTGTTGGTGTTCCAGGTACGCTTAAAGCCTTAGATATGGCCCACAAAGAATTTGGGAATATGGCTTGGTCTGATTTGTTTGACGACAGTATTAACATGTCACATAAGGGATTTACCGTATCCAAAAGATTAGCGGCTCTAGTAGCTAAGAGAATACATCCTGGTTTAAATAAATTTAGAACATCTTCAGTGTATTTTTATCCTGAAGGACAAGCTCTAAAAGAAGGTCAAGTTAAAAAAAATAGTGGGTTGGCAAGGGTGTTAACCGATATAGCTAAGAATGGCGTAGAGTCTTTCTATACAGGGCCACTAGCAGAAAAAATTGTAAAAGCAGTCGAGTTTTCAAGTGTTAATCCTGGTTTGTTGCGAAAAAGGGATTTAGCAAAATACAAAGCTATTAAACGTAGTCCGGTGTGTGGCAAGTATAAGAAACATCAAGTATGTGGTATGGCTCCACCCAGTTCTGGAGGGATAAACGTATTACAAATACTGCGTATACTGGAGCCGTTTAACCTTGCACAATATAAACCTAATTCGATTGATGCTGCTCATTTATTTACTCAAGCATCTCGGTTAGCATATGCCGATAGAGATCTATACATAGCGGATATGGACTTTACTCATTTACCCTTTAGCGCAATGGTGAGCTATCGATATTTACAAGATAGATCTAAAAAGATAGATCTAAATAAGGATATGGGGCGTACCCGTGCTGGTAAACCTTTTCCTTCAATGAATTTTGTTAAGACATCTTCCTATGAATTACCAAACACTAGCCACTTTTCAATTATAGATAAACAAGGTAATGCAATATCTGTGACCTCAAGTGTTGAATTTGCATTTGGATCTGGACTGATGGTGGAAGGATTTTTACTCAACAACCAACTGACAGATTTTTCTTTTAATCCATATCGAAATAGTCGGGCTGTATTGAATCGTGTAGAGCCTAATAAAAGACCACGAAGTGCTATGAGCCCAACTATGGTGTTTAACGAAGACGGCGAGTTGGTCATGGCGTTAGGCTCTCCAGGAGGAAGCAGAATAATTAGTTATGTGGCGCAAACGATTATTGGCATGTTGGATTGGGATTTAGATATCCAGCAAGCGATAAATTTACCTAAAATTACAAACCGTAACGATTACACCGCCCTAGAAGTAAATACGCAAATAGCGCAACTAAAAACAGATTTAGAAAAGCGCGGGCATAAAGTTAAAGTAAGAGAATTAAATAGTGGCTTACATGGTTTTCAAATAAATAACGGAACGATAATTGGAGGAGCTGACCCGAGGAGAGAAGGGGTTGCGGTTGGTGAGTGATTATATCGAAATTAAAGGCTGTTACTCACCCAATTAATCTTACGAAATTGATGATGTGGGCCGCTCTTAGTTTAAAAAGCGACAAATCAATTATTCGGCGCTGACTTTATCGACCTTCCACTCTTTGTTCAATCGAACTAGGCTTATAATACGTAAATCTTTAAGTACATTATCATCTAGGGTTCCTTCAAAAAACAAAGATATTTTTGCTTCTTGAGCGAACTCATTTCTACCCGCACTACGTGTACTTGGTTGTATTTTAACCTTGTCAAAACGCATATTTAATACGTGTTTTTGGACTGCCTTATTTGTGTGGTAAGAACGTAACAAACGCTCCATCTTCGGTGTACTGTATTTAATTGCACCTGACAAATCCTTTGTGTGGTATATCTGGTTAAAAAATTCAATTGCTGCAAATTCAGGTACGTCAGAATCTAACATGCCAAATTTCCCACCACCACGTTTAGGCTCAGCTTTTTCGCACGCACTAAAAATGGCTACAACCAGCAGCAACCACGACATATTTTTAAGCATTTTAAGACCCACAAGAAATGAAATTGATCGATATGTTATGCGTATGTAACAAAAAAGGGAAGCCTAAGCTTCCCAAAATATACGTATAAATAAATGGTTTATTTACTGAACATTTTCTGAATCGGAAAATTCACCAGCAAATAATGGGCTACTTAAATAACGCTCAGCGGCACTAGCTAGTAACACAACAATTTTCTTATCAGCATTCTCTGGCCTTTCAGCAACACGTTTTGCAGCAACAACAGCAGCACCAGAAGAAATACCTACCAGCATACCTTCTTCTTTCATTAAACGATGGGCCATGGCAATTGCATCTTCATTACTAACTTGCTCAACTTCATCTACTAAGTCTAAATCCAAGTTACCTGGAATGAAGCCCGCACCAATACCTTGAATTTTATGAGGTCCTGGCGTTAATTCTTCACCTGCTTTTGCTTGTGTAATTACAGGTGAATCAGTTGGCTCTACAGCAACAGAAGTGATTGCTTTACCTTGTGTATTTTTAATGTATCGGCTAACACCTGTAATGGTTCCACCAGTACCTACGCCAGCAACAAAGAAATCTATTTCACCGTCTGTGTCATTCCAGATTTCAGGACCTGTTGTTTTTTCATGGATCTCTGGGTTAGCCGGATTCTCAAATTGATGCAGAGGGATATACTTTTCTGGATCAGAAGCTACAATTTCTTCTGCTGCATTAATTGCACCTTTCATGCCTTTAGGCGCTTCTGTTAATACTAAGTTGGCTCCCATAGCTTTAAGTAATTTACGACGCTCTAAACTCATTGAACTTGGCATGGTTAACGTTAATTTGTAACCTCTAGACGCTGCAACAAAAGCTAATGCAATACCTGTGTTTCCACTTGTAGCCTCAACTAATTCGTTACCTGGTTTCAAAATGCCTTTTTTCTCAGCATCCCAAATCATATTGGCGCCGATACGACATTTAACACTGAAGCTAGGGTTTCTTGCTTCGATTTTAGCGTAAACATTGCCAGAAGTGACTCGGTTTAATTTTACTAGAGGAGTTTGGCCAATAGATAAAGAGTTGTCGTCAAAAATCTGCATTTTATATCCTTTTTAAAGTATTGTTCTTATATTAAAAAACTAATCCTACGGGGTAATAGTTTCTATTAGTTCTATTTACTTAATGTTGAAGTTTTTATATTTATAACTGATATACAAATATTAATCATGTTTTCTTATCCCTAGGATACTAAAACCTGTTAATCAGACAGTAAGGTTATACTAGTTAACATTGTTAATTCTTATAATCTTGTATTAGATTAGGCCGTAGTAAATTAATTCAAAGTGTTATTTAGCTATATCTTATGGTTAGCCGCTATGTGAAACTTTAAAAATAGACATAAATGTCGTTCTAAAAATTGTATTAGGGATATAAGTTGGAAAATAAATCGATTATAGAATCTGAAAGTTTATCAGATGAACTGATTATTGAATCGTCCTCCACATCAAATAGCTCAAAAGAAACCCGCCAAATAGTTACACCTTATGCTTTTCATGTGTCCCCAGAGTTATTTGGAACACCGTTAGCGAGTCCTTTTAAAAGAGCTCTGGCAATTGGTATTGATGGAATGTTGCTATGGATGTTAACCCAAGCAAGTGGATTCTTTTTAGCGGGAGTTGCTGCGGCTACATTCTTTCGTGCTGGAAATAGATTGAAACAAAAAAAACGATTTAACGGCGTCAGAATTACGTTACGATTTTTAACGGCTATTTTATTGTTTGTATTTGTCATGGGGATTGTTGATGAAATAAATTACGGAACAGATGGCAATGCTCAAAGCTCTAATGAATTTAGTGCAGTTGAAGGAATAGCCTCAATAGGCCTAACCGGAAAGTATATTTTTCAGATTAATAATACTCAACAAAGAATAGATGATGAGAAATGTCTAAACCCTGAAGATTGTTGGGGCAAATTAGCCGAAGAGTTAACTAGTGATTTAGTTAAACTTGAAATGGAGCATGAAAAAGCAACCGGTATTATGGATGTTGTAGTTGAAATGCAAAGTGAAATATACCCAAACACAAAGGCGGAACTACTAAAACCGAAACTCATGGAATTATATGAACTTAAATCAAAACAGCAAAGTACTACTAAAAATAGCCAAGAAGTAAACTTAAGTACCCCAAACTCTCAATCAGCCGAAATTCATATAGGTACCGACAAGCCGAATTCGACAAGTATAGTTGATTGGATAAAAGGTACCTTGGATGATTTAGGTTTAGGATTTGGGTGGGCTGCATTTTATTTTAGTGTTTCTACTGCCTGGTGGAAAGGTCAAACACCCGGTAAAAAATTTGTTGGAATTAAAGTACTAAAACTTGATAACAGTGAATTAAATTTATGGGAAAGTTTTGGCCGTTATGGTGGTTACGGAGCTGGATTTGCGACAGGGTTAATGGGTTTTTTACAAGTTTTCTGGGATCCCAATAGGCGGGCGATACAAGATAAAATATCAGAAACTTTAGTTATAGATATACGTAAAGAAAAACAAACATATCCACCAAAGTAACAATAAAGATAAGAAAAAATGGCAAATAGAATTAACCAATTATTAGATTATTGGAACCTTCACAAAGATTCTCAACAGTGGGTATTGGCAACTATTATTCAAACAGACGGTTCATCTTATCGTAAAGCTGGTGCCATGATGATGATTAATGACTTAGGTCAATATTACGGTATGTTGAGCGGTGGATGTTTAGAGTCTGACATCATGCGACAAGCGCGGCGGTGCTGGGATAATGGATTCAATAGGATTGTTGAATATGACATGCGAGAAGAGGAGGACCTCGCTTGGAAACTCGGTATTGGTTGCGGCGGAATGGTTAAGATTTTATTGCAACCTGTAAATAATGAAAACCAATACCTTATGCTAACCAGGTTAAATCAAGCATTGAATGAAAGACATACAGTTGTTTATAAACAAAATATAGATTTATCTGTACCTAAAAACCTTGTGTTAACCGAGGAACAAATTGATCCCTTAGAATTTGGGCTAACAGATACTGCAGAAACAGCTTGTTTTATTCATAAATTAAAGCCCGCTCCATACATAGCAATATTTGGTGGTGGGTTAGATGCTAAACCTGTGGTGGCGATTGCTGCAGAGTTAGGATGGAAAACTTTATTAGTCGATCCTAGAGTGGGTTATGCCAAAGAAGGATATTTTAACGGTGCTGATAGAATTGAAAGAAGGGAATTTGAAGAATTGGTCAATGAGGAGTTTCTATTCAATATCGATGCAGCACTTGTGTTAACTCATAACGTAAAGCTTGATGCGAGTGCGCTTAAACTTTTGCAAAATAGTAATGCCCAGTATATTGGATTATTGGGACCTGTACATAGAACACAAAGAGTTCTAGAAACAGCAAATTTAGAATTAAAAGGTTTAACTACCAGATTAGCCAACCCGGTTGGTTTGAGGCTCGGTGGAGAATTGCCTGAATCTATTGCCTTGTCTATGCTGTCTGAGGCTCACGCTGTGATAGAGAAAGGTAATGCGGAGTCTATTAGTGGGATATTCAACACATGTCCTTAGCTGTCGTTATATTGGCCGCTGGAAAAGGGAGACGCTTTGGTGGTATTAAACAATTAGCTGATATTAACGGTACCCCTCTAATTTTAAAAAGTATTCAATCATTCTTCTCAAACGGACAACCACTGCCTGGTATTAGTCAGGTCAATATTGTTTTGGGATGTAATAAAGATAAAATTAAGTCTCTTGTCCCGGCTGGTGTGAATATAATAACGGCTAAAAACTGGGATCAAGGAATGGGTCACAGTTTAGGGGATGCAATAGAGCAGTTAGAGCATGGTTTCGAACATGTATTTATAGCACTTGCTGATCAAGTTGGCATTAACACTTCTATTGTTAACAAGTTACTGTTGACTTTATCCGAGCGTCCTTCGAATATAATAGCCGCTAAATACGGAGAACATATAGGTGTACCTGCGATATTTCCTTCGACATATATGAACCAACTACTAAGCTTGTCTGGGGATAAAGGTGCACGAAGTATTATCCGCAACAACCTTAATGAGGTAATAAGTTTAAATATCCCCGAAGCTAAATTGGATATTGATACACAGGAAGACCTAATGGGTTATATAAATTCAAACACGCATTGCATACAGGAGCGGTAAAATGGTCCGTTTTACATTGAACAATCAAGTAACGGAAGTGGACGCTGAATTAGATACGCCACTTTTATGGGTATTAAGAGATATATTACAATTAACAGGGACAAAGTTTGGTTGTGGAATGGCGCAATGCGGCGCCTGCACGGTACATCTAGATGGTCAACCAATTCGATCTTGTGTAATGCCTGTTTCAGCTATCGAAGGTAAATCGATTACCACTATTGAAGGAATTAGTTCAGATAATAGTCATGCGGTTCAACAAGCGTGGATAGATCACAATGTACCGCAATGTGGGTATTGCCAATCTGGACAAATCATGAGTGCAGTTGCCTTGTTGGAAACGAATCCAAATCCAGATGACCAAGCAATCGACAATGCGATGCAAGGCAACATTTGTCGATGTGGAACTTATCCCAGAATTAAAGCGGCGATTAAATCAGTAGCTAAATCTAATCTAAGTTTAGTTGGACAAGATTTAAATTATGATCTGGCGGTAAATGTTGGAGAAAATCTATGAAAAACTCTCACAGTTTACAGAGCGTTAGTCGTCGTAATTTTCTTAAATATACGGGTGTTGCCAGTTCAGGTTTAATTTTGGGCGCTGTTGTTCCATCCCATCTAGCTTGGGCCGAAAATAATCATGACTCAAATACACTTAACTTATTTGTAAGCATAGAAAAAGACAATACGGTTAATATTGTTTGTCACCGCAGTGAAATGGGGCAGGGAATTAGAACAAGTATCCCACAAATTGTAGCTGAAGAGCTTTGTGCAGACTGGTCTAAGGTAAATGTTGTTCAAGGACTGGCGAATAGTGCCTACGGCAGTCAAAACACCGATGGTTCACGGTCTATTCGTAATTTCTATTCGGCAATGCGCCAAATGGGGGCTGCAGCTAGAACAATGTTAGAAGGTGCTGGTGCTAAATTCTGGCAAGCCTCAATCAAAGACGTCTATGCCGAAAATGGCTACATCATCAACAAAGTAAGTGGCCAGAAATTGAGTTTTGGTTACCTAGCAGACTTAGCTTCAGAGCAACCTTCCCCAGACGTAAAATCACTTAGCTTTAAAAAACCTGAAAACTTTAAAATTATAGGTCAGCCTATACCAATAGTTGATTTACCTAAAATAGTGAATGGTACAACAGAGTTTGGCCAAGATGTTTTGTTAGACGATATGGTTTTTGCCAGTATCGAACGCTGCCCTGTGATTGGCGGGAAAGTTAAATCAGTTAACAAAAGTGCGGCGCTAAAAATACCCGGAGTGGTAGATGTTATAGTTATGCCAGAACAATCTTTCCCTGTGGTATTCAAACCTTTAAATGGTGTAGCTGTGATTGCAAAAAACACATGGTCAGCACTTAAAGGTCGTAAAGCCTTGGAAATAGATTGGGAGCTTGGAGAAAATCAATCTCATAATTCTGAGGAGTATTTAGAAGAGTTAAGTAAAAATATAGTCACCAAAGGCAAAGTCGTAAGGCACACAGGTGACGCTTATAAAGCGATAAAAGAATCCAAACAAACTGTCAGTGCGAGTTATACAGTTCCATACTTAGTTCACGCACCTATGGAACCGCCTGCTGCTACTGCTGTAGTCACACAAGAAGGCTGTGAAGTTTGGGCATGTACTCAAGCACCACAAGGAGTTCAACAAACTGTTGCTCAAGCTTTGGGCTTAAAACAAGAACAAGTTAAAGTTAATATCACACTACTTGGCGGTGGCTTTGGACGAAAATCGAAACATGATTTTTCTGTTGAAGCAGCTATTTTAGCAAAACAAACAGGTAATCCGGTAAAAGTAGTTTGGAGCAGAGAAGACGACATTCAATCTGGCTATTACCATGCCATTAGTGCCCAGCACTATGAAGCTGGTTTGACAGAATCAAACCAAGTTTCTGCTTGGATCCAACGTTCAGCTTTTCCTAGTATCATTTGGACTTTCAATGACAAAGTAACTGAACCCTCTGATATGGAGCTATCACTAGGATTTGGTGATATGCCTTTTACAATCGATAACTTGTCTTGTGAGAAACATCAAGCACCTGCACATTTACGTATTGGTTGGATCCGTTCTGTATCGAACATTCAACATGGCTTTGCGTTAGGATCGTTTGTTGACGAGCTAGCTTTAGTCAGTGGCAAATCAACACAGCAAACGTGGTTAGATTTACTGGGCGAAGATAAATTGTTAGATGTTAAGGCTCAAGGTTTTGACTATAAAAACTATGATATGCCCATTGAAGATTACCCAATCGATACATCTAGATTAAAGAATGTTTTAAATTTAGTTGTTGAAAAGTCAAATGCTAATCAAACGACAGCAGAGAATGAAGCATGGGGTATTAGTGTGCATAGGAGCTTTTTAAGTTACGTAGCGGTGGCAACTAAAGTTCGTGTGTTTAACGATAAGGTAAAAGTATTAGAGATGTACAATGTGATCGATGCTGGTCGAATAATTAATCCAGATAGGGTTAAGTCACAAATGGAAGGAGCCATGATATTTGGTTTGTCGATAGCGCTAATGGGGCAAATCGATGTAAAAGAAGGTGCTGTCGTCCAATCAAATTATCATGATTACCCTATGTTAAGAATGCATCAAAGTCCTGAAATATATTCGTACATTGTTGAATCTGATGAGTTAGCTGCTGGGGTTGGTGAGCCAGGTGTGCCACCGGTTGCTGCAAGTGTATGTAATGCTATTTTTAGAGCGTGTGGCAAACGAATTAGAGATCTGCCGATAAATAAACATCTTAAAGTCTAGTCCTCAAACGACTCATTAAATGTAAAAGCGGTAAGTTGTCATTGGTTTACTGCTTTTTTATTTTTTTAGATTAGCTGTTTAAAATATTTTTAATCCCCTCATATTAATTGTATGAACGAAAACATACGGTTACGCAAAGGCATTTTAGGCGCACTTACTTTCATAGTTTGTTTGTGGTGTTTGAAATCGGCTGAAATATTATTCTCCGTCGATTTATCATTTTTAGGCGTTACCCCACATACCTTTTACGGACTTATTGGCATATTTACCGCACCTATAATTCATGGATCACTAGAACACTTATTCAATAACACCTTGGCTATGTTAATCCTGGGAAGTGTTTTGTACTACGGGTACCCAAAAACATGGTTAAAAGTAGTTTCGGTGGTTTGGGTTGCCTCGGGTATTGGTGTTTGGAT
The DNA here is from genome assembly GCF_051252315.1 of Paraglaciecola sp. GTDB lineage: Bacteria > Pseudomonadota > Gammaproteobacteria > Enterobacterales > Alteromonadaceae > Paraglaciecola. The sequence continues at coordinate 44,157 of NZ_JBPOFP010000028.1, forward strand.
ATTTGCAAGACAAGCGTCACACATTGGTGCGAGTGGCTTAACGCATGGACTTTTTTTCTACCTGTTTGTTGTGAGTTTATTTCGGCGCGATAAGAGTTCAGTAGGTATCATGATGATTGCATTTTTAATGTATGGCGGGATGACCATGAGCATATTTCCAAGAGAGGAAGAAATCTCTTTTGAGTATCATTTTTTTGGTGCTTTAGTTGGCATTATATCTGCGTTAATTTGGCGGGATGTTGATCCTAAGCCAGTTGAAAAAAAGTATGAATGGGAAGGTGAGGAAGAAGATATTGATCAGGAATGGGAAATTGATGGAAATTTGTACGAACGCAGCAAAGAGTCTAAAAATACCTTTAATAACAAACTTCACTAACCTTTAATTTGTCAATTACATCTAAAAACATATTAGCTTCAGGCTTGATACTGATATAATACTTTCAAATAATATTTTGCTTAACTAAGAGGGTTTCTGAATGGCCGAGACTGAAAGTCGTCCGACCAATTTTATTCGTCAAATTATTGATAAAGACATACAAGATGGAAAACATACTAATATTCAAACTCGTTTTCCACCTGAACCTAATGGCTATTTACATATAGGCCATGCTAAGTCTATTTGCCTAAACTTTGGAATTGCTAAAGACTATGAAGGGCAATGTAATTTACGATTTGATGATACAAACCCAGAAAGAGAAGATATTGACTACGTTAACGCTATTCAGCAAGACGTGGCTTGGTTAGGTTTTAAATGGGCGGGTGAAGAACGTTATTCCTCAAACTATTTTGACCAGCTCCATGGCTTTGCTGTTGAGTTAATTAATAAAGGTTTGGCTTATGTCGATTTTTCAAGCCAAGAAGAAATGCGTGAAATGCGTGGGACTTTGACCAAGCCTGGTGTAAATAGCCCTTACCGTGACACAAGTGCCGAAGAAAACTTAGCTCTATTTGAAAAGATGAAGTCGGGTGAATTCAAAGAAGGAGAGTGTTTATTACGAGCTAAGATAGACATGACGTCAGCGTTCATGTGTATGCGTGATCCTGCTTTGTATAGGGTTCGTTTTGCTCATCATCATCAAACTGGTGATAAATGGTGCATTTACCCAATGTACGATTTTACGCATTGTATATCTGATGCCATAGAAGGCATTACACATTCTTTGTGTACTCTAGAGTTTCAAGACAATCGTAGATTATACGATTGGGTCATTGAAAATATTACTATAGATGTACAACCTCATCAGTATGAGTTCTCAAGGCTTAACTTAGAATACACAGTGCTCAGTAAACGTAAACTTATTCAATTGGTCGATGAAAAACATGTTTCTGGATGGGATGATCCAAGGATGCCGACTATTTCTGGTTTACGTAGAAGAGGTTACACCCCTGATTCCATAAAAGAGTTTTGTCAAAGAATTGGCGTGACTAAAATGGATAATATGGTTGAAATGTCAATGTTAGAGGCATGTTTAAGGGAAGAGCTT
>NZ_JBPOFP010000029.1:0-45240 GCF_051252315.1 Paraglaciecola sp.
GGGTGAGCAATTCTCTAATGACCGAAAGTATAACGCCTTATTGCAGCTAGCTGATAAGTTTGAACTTGCCTATCCAGAGCATGATAAACCGAGAGAATTTAGGCTATTTGCTTACATTGAATTAGCAGAATTGAAGCTTAAGAAAAACGATAAAGAAGGTGCCATACCTTTATTTGAAAAAGCTATTTTAATCGAAAGTAAGCGCAAAAAAAGCTTAACTAAAAAGAATGAAGAACTAAAAAATCAACTTGCTAAACAATACCTAACATTGGGATTAAAGTCGTTTAAATCAGACTTAAATAAGGCAATAGAAATGTTCAATGAGAGTTTGAAATATAAGCCTAAAAACAATAAGGCACGTCAACATTTGATGCGTGCCACGCGTGTTCGAAATAACCTAAACAGAATAAAAAAACTAAACGCTAGTTCTTCTTAATTTTGTCTAATCTAGCTTTTAACTCAATTGCTTGAGCTCGATATAAACTAGCACTTGAATGATCTGGGTTCACTTCTAAGACTTGATCCCATTTTGCAATGGCTATATCCAATTCTTGTCTACGGAAAGCTGAAGAAGCTTCTCTGTGGAATTTGTCGGCGATATCTTTTTGCAAAATCAGCATATCTTCCATTGCTTGTAAATTATCTTGATCTAGATTAGTCGCCAATTTGAAATTTTTGAAGGCGGCTAATGACTCACCATTTATTAGGTTTAACTGTCCTGCATCTGCGTAATAGTTAGCGGCTGATTTATTATCAGTATCCGTTAATTCTTTAGCTCTGCCAATATAGGCTGTTAATGCTAAATTTCTCGTTTTTTTATCAAACTCACCAAAACTTTTTAAAGCTTCTACTTTTTCGGTTGCAGCTGAAAAACTGCCTTTTGAATTTAAAGATTCTAGCTCGTCAATCAAAGAACTGGCGGTAATTTCAGGCGCTTTCGGTGCTGCAATTTCAACCTCAGCTTCCTTAACTGTCTCAGCAACGTCTGGAGTGTCGGCAACAACATCGGCTTCCGGTGTTTCTGCTAATGGTGCTTCAGGTGCAACAACTTCAGCGGTAATAGATTGTTCTTTTTTACGTATCGTTTTTGCTAGTTGGGTTAATGGTATTTTAATTTGTTGGCCAATATCTACACGACTTGGGTTAGATATATCGTTATATTTTGCTAATGCATAAAACTTTAGAGCGGAACCTAAATAACGTTTGGCTAAAGTTGACAAACTGACACCAGAAGTTAAGTCCACCGTAAAAAAGTCAGCAGGAAAGTATTGCGTTGATTCTGTGGTTATTTGTTCAACTAAATTTTTGGCGCTATTACTGCGAGGAACGGCTTCTAAATATGCATTTAGTTCGGCCAATGCTTGACCTTCTTCGCCATTTTCTAGCTTTTCGAGAGCTTTGGTAAAGCGCTGTTTTGCTGTTAAACCAGCTTCAGCCGTGTAATTGATTAGCTCTTGAGTCGTTTTAGATTTGTTATTCGTGTTAACAGAGTCACTCTGTGCTGATTTCTCGCCAACGGCACCGCATCCCATCAAAACTAAACAACCAATAACGGCCGCTAATTTTGATTTACTTTCCATATAACTCATTGTTTATAACCCCTGAATATTATTAAGGCCTTTACTTTAAGGCTACTTGTTTCGAAAACACTATACTAAAAAATATGACGACTATTTGAGACTAGGCTTTTCGAGTTCGTATTTATACATACAACCATAACATTTTGAATATTATATAGTTATGTGTTTTTGTTGAAAACCTTAAAAAGGTAGATCGTAAACAAGAATTTTAATGCCCGAATAGGGCTTTGTATAAGGGTGTATTGCGTGAAGCTTCACCGACTAGCTGATTCTATTTACTGAGGCAATATTTAAACCTTACAATTTTTCTTTCAGAATCGACTCTTCTCTAGCATAGGTTAGTAAATCACCTGGTAAAATTAGGTTTGCATTAACGTATAAAATTATATTGTCTGTATTTATTTTTGACTAGTTGTAGTTAACTTTTTGTATCAGTTTGTCGCATTAACAGTCCTTTAAATTGCTAGTTTTCTAAATACTAGGCATAGTAGTTTTTTGACCTAATTCGGAATAATGGTAATGAAATTAACGCTTATGTTTGCACTACTGTGTATGGTTAGCTTTGGGGCTTTGGCTAAGCCAGTCTCAAGACAAACATCGCCTAATATCATTTTTATTTTTGCCGACGATTTGGGGTATGGTGACCTAAGTAGTTTTGGAGCCACTGATATTCAAACGCCTAATATAGATTCATTGGGCAAACAGGGTATTACTTTTACTGAGTTTTATTCTGCATCATCCATCTGCTCTCCATCGCGCGCTGGATTGCTTACAGGTCGAATGCCTCAAAGAATGGGTATTAATGGGGTTTTCTTCCCAGACAGTTGGACGGGAATGCCACCAGAAGAAGTCACAATGGCAGAAGTATTAAAAACCAAAAACTATCAAACCGGCATGGTGGGTAAATGGCACTTAGGCCATCACCAAAAGTTTTTGCCTTTGCAGCAAGGTTTTGATGAATATTTTGGCATTCCATACAGCAACGATATGGACGGCGTAGTTTATATGCGTGGTAATGATGTTGAAACAATGAAGGTTGATCAAAGTTTAATTACTAAAACTTACACCGATGAGTCACTAACATTTATCGAAAAACATAAAGATAAGCCATTCTTTTTATATGTTTCTCACAATATGCCTCACACTCCTATTTATGCTTCAAAACCTTTTTTAGGTAAGTCTAAACGAGGTTTATATGGTGATGTAATACAGGAGTTAGATTGGGGAGTTGGGCAGATAATCAATAAAGTTGAAGAGTTGGGGTTGTTAGAAAACACATTAATCATATTCTCTAGCGACAACGGCCCTTGGTTATCGATGAAAGAATACAGTGGTTCTGCAGGCGGTTTACGTGAAGGTAAAATGTACACGTTTGAAGGTGGTATGCGTGTACCTACTTTAGCCATGTGGAAAGGCAAAATTCCAGCAGGAAAGCAGTATCATAATGTGGTCACTCAGATGGACTGGTTTCCAACATTTGCAGCTATTACAAATACTACCCTCAATCACAATATTCCTATCGATGGTAAGGACATTACACAAGTTTTAACATCGAGTGGTGCTCGCCAAAATACTTTTGTGTATTTTGACAATGCAAAGCTGGATGGTTACCGAAGCGGCGATTGGAAACTAAAACTTCCTTTTAAGGGGTATAAAGGCTCTCCTTGGAAAAACGCTGTTGCTCCACATGGCCTGTCTTTGTTTAACTTAAAAAAAGATCCTGGAGAGACAGTTAATTTAGTTAAAAAATACCCTCAAATGGTTGAGCAGTTAACCAACGAAATGCACCAGCAAGCTAAATTATTAGGCAAGCTTCCTGCTACGATCACAGTGCGTCAAAAAGCGGATGAGAGCCAAGTGCCCTTTGTGAAATGAGCTTTTTGTAAGAGTAAATTGTTAATTAGTCTCCTTAAAAAACAAATTAATGTTAAGGACCTTTTTTTGACTAATAGTGCCATTAAATTGTCTAAATAATTTACACTTCTAACTTTGGTTTATATAAAAGCCAATATAATCAAACGCTTGCAGCTTGGCATACTAAGTGCTTTGTATTAAGTAGTAAAACAGTATCAAATTTTGTAAATGACCTATTCTATATGGGTCAGTTAATAGCCAAATTAATCTTTGGCGTTAAGGGAATCAGGTAAAGATCTTCCCTTAGATGTAAAGAAACTGCAAAGTAAAGCCCTAACGGGGTTTCATGAAATAACTTTGGTTACGTGCCAAAGTACTATAGCCGAAGCGGGACTTTCGGCTTTTTTTTGTCAATTTTTCTATTTCCTATTTAATCTGAGTACAATTTAAGAAAGTACCTAGCATAGTGCAGTATTAAAAAGCCCTAGAAAATTTAATCATGTGTTTGCTAAAGCCAGTTTGATTGTACTTTGTACTACAAGTACTCCGCCTCTAATGGTTGTTGCGCAATTGAAGGTTTTACAATGTTGTTGCGATATTGTTTAGGTAATTGCCCGGTATTCGCTTTAAAAACGCGATTAAAGCTGACTGCTGAAGCAAAGCCACTTTCCAACCCAATCACTAACATAGACCAGGGCCTTTTATTCGGGCATACCAGTAAGGTTTTTGCATGTTCTACCCTATAGTGATTTAGAAACTGATTAAAATTAGCTGCATTAAAATGTAATCTAATTGCTTGGCTTATTTTGTATTCTGGTACTTCTAATCGACTGGCAAAATCTACTATTTTAATATTTTCTTTTAGAAATATTTTTTCGTCTCTAATGAGAGCTCTAATGCCATCAATTAGCACTTGGTCTACTTCTTCTGATAATTCATCGGTATTGTCTTTTTGACTAAGCAGTGTTTGTTCTCTTTTTTGCAAACTTAAAACGATTTGTACGGCAAACATAACGAGCAAAGCAGAAGAAGCAATAAACCATGGTTCAGCTTGATCATAGTTGTTTTCATTAGTTAATATTTTGGACAAGATGGATGAATTAACCACTGCAACCAAAAAGCTACTAGCAAAAATATAGCTCTGCATTTTTTGTATTTTAGATTTTACTTTAAAATTTCTTAAGGCCTCCCAAAAAGACAAAATCAAAATACAGGAAGACAATAGTTGGGTGCTTTCATTCAAGCCAGTTTTAAAATGTGCCATGGCTGACACGATAGAAGGACTTTGGATATTCAATTCGCTAACGAAATGCCACCCTTGATTAAGTATTATCAGCATAGCTATCAAGAGTGCCACGCATACGTGTCGTCTTTGCACGGGGTTTTGTTTGCGAAACAGAGCCCGAGATAATAACCACATAACATTACAAGTAGCGCAAGTGGCCAACCCAACCACATATTGATAAGAGCCTAAGCTGTTGGCACTTAACTTCTGAATACACATCATGCTGATAGAAAAACAAAAAATGGCATACAAGTAGTTAGTTAACGCTTTGTCTTTAGTCAGCGCTTGCTGAAGCATAAAACTAAAACTGATAGTTAAAAGCAGCCAATAAGAAACTGTGTAATCCATATCAAACTCAAAAAAGACTCTAATCAAAAAATAATTATAGGGTTTTTGGTAGCAAAATAGGAACTCACATTTGTTAGGGAATATTTCATAAAACGGGTATACAAATTCGAATTTTGATAAGAAATTGCCAGAGCAGTCGTTAGTCTCAATAGCAACTTAAAATACTGTTGGGATGTATATCACATGCTGTCAAACACCGTACATAAGGTTTCCACAAACAACTTTTTTCAATTAAAAAAATTCCTTAATTTTAGTATTACTGCTTGGTTCACAAGCTTAATTATCGCTCAACTGGTTTTTGTGAGCTATCTACTTTTCGGATATGGCTATACCGCGACGACGAGTGGATGGTCAAAGTGGATACAATTTAACAATACGGCTTATGTAGAAAATGACATGCTGGGCAATCTAGCGTACGCAAGTCACGTACTGCTAGCTATAGCCATGATTTTAGGCGGGAGTCTGCAGGTTTTACCCAGTGTACGAAATCGTTTTAGAAAATTTCATCGCATAAATGGCCGTATTGTAGTTGGCCTAGCCTGTTTTATTTCATTGGCTGGTATGTACCTAATTATATTTCGCGGTACCGTCGGTAACTTATTCATGCACCTTTTAACAAGTTTTAGTGGCTTGGTCATTTTAGTGAGCGGTTACATGAGCATTAAAACCGCGAGAAACAAAAATTTCACAGCACATAAAGTTTGGGCTATCAGACTTTATTTAGCTGCGAATGGCGTATTGTTTTTTCGATTAATGATATTCGCTTGGTTTGCGGTGTTTGGTACTTTGGGTGTTAACACCGAAGATTTCACCGGCATCACAGTGATGTGTGTCAGCCTGGCTTCCTATGTTTTACCACTACTCATGGCGGAATGGGTAAGGGATTCAAACAAACATCTAAAGCCAATCATCGCTTTTCCTTGCGCTTGTATGTTGTTAGTCGTCAGCGCCATATTTTTACTAGGCTTGTTTGCCATCGCTGCAGGTAGTTGGTATCCGAGTGTTGTTAGGTAAAGATTGATTGTCGTACCTAGCAGGGCTTTTCACCTACGGGGGGCGTATTTAAAATAATGGTGAAGAACAACTAGAATTAACGTTTGTGAATACTTTGAAAGAGTAATGGCGCACCCGAGAGGATTCGAACCTCTGACCTCTGCCTCCGGAGGGCAGCGCTCTATCCAGCTGAGCTACGGGTGCCGATCATCATGGACGTGTATGTGACTCACTTAAGTTAAACAACTAAGCCTAGTACATATCCCACTTAATCAAGCGAGCGGTGATTCTAATGAATTGCGGGGTATTTTCCACTTTTATTTTGTCATAAATTCATTACTTTTTAAGTGTATAAAAGTATTGACCGATTTTATCGGGGTGTTATCGTTATAATGTAACACTAATTGGGGGATGTATGGTAACAAGAAGGCAATTTACTATTGGAGCGGGGGTCATGGCTTTTAGTGGCTTATCGACTAGCTTATTAGGCAAAGCGCAAACCAATAGTATGCAAAAAACCGTGGTGGGATATGGCCCTCTGGTGGTTGACCCTAATAAATTACTAGATTTACCTGCTGGTTTTTCATATCAAATTATTTCTGAACTAGACCAAGTTATGAATGATGGTTTTACTGTACCGAATAAAGCAGATGGAATGGGCTGTTTTTCATTAGATGAAGATCGAGTGATATTAGTCCGTAACCATGAACTGACTCCAGCTGATTTAGCCAAATTACCCTCTAAACTAAAGAATCATAAAACACCTTTGGCCTATGACCACACTGTTGATGGTGTGGCTCTTCCAGGTGGAACCAGTAACTTAATTTATAACTTAAAAACAAAAACTTTAGAGCAAGAATATTTGTCACTCGTTGGCACTATACGTAATTGCGCTGGTGGTGTAACACCTTGGAATACATGGTTAACATGTGAAGAGTCGGTAATGACTCCCAGTGATGGCTTAACTCAATCTCATGGGTTCATTTTTGAAGTGTCACCAGAGGCAAAAGGATTGGTAGAGCCTATACCATTAAAAGAGATGGGCCGTTTTAATCATGAAGCGGCAGCGGTCGATCCTCGCACGGGCATAGTGTATTTAACGGAAGATCGTGGCGACAGTTTGTTTTATCGATTTATGCCCAAGGAATATGGCCAGCTACAAAAAGGTGGTCAATTACAGGCCTTAGTCATCAAAAAACACGCTCAATTTGATAGCCGTAATTGGGCGAGTTCTTCCATGTTAGTTGGTGATTGGTATGACACACAGTGGATCGATATTCATAACCCAGAAAGTCCCAACGATGATTTACGTAAACAAGGTTATAAACTTGGTGCTGCAGTATTTGCACGAGGCGAGGGGATCCATTGGGGAGAAAACGAATTCTATTTTTGCTGCACCAATGGGGGAGCAAAAAAGCTAGGGCAAATAATGCGTTATCAACCTTCTATCAATGAGGGGAAGCCAAATGAAAATGAAAGTCCTGGGCGCATTCAGTTGTTTTTAGAAAGTATGGATAAATCTTTGTATAACTTTGGAGATAACTTAACTGTGACACCTTTTGGTCACCTATTAGTTTGCGAAGATCAATATACGGATGTGTCCGACAATCACCTACGAGGTGTCACACCTAAAGGTGAATTGTATTGTTTTGCCCAGTTAAGAATACAAACCGAAACCGCCGGTGCGTGTTTTTCTGCTGATGGTTCCACTTTGTTTTTAAATATTTATTCGCCGACTAAAACGGTAGCTATTACAGGCCCTTGGGATCACTTTGCAGTGTAAGTGTTTGAATTGTATGTGACACTCATTATTCCGAATTCAGGTTACGCAGGTCAGGTACATAACTTAAAGCAATAATTTTTGGCCTTGTTTTGCTAGAACAAAATCAAGATTCAAATTGTTTGCTTGGGCTAATTGTTGTTGAATAACGTCTCTGGGGTTTGGACCCTTTGCCAAGTCGTATTTGATGTGACTAATAATAATTTTACTATTCTGCAAAGCGCTTTTATCTACTAATAAATCGTTAAAAGTATTGAGCTCTTGCATGAGCCAATTAGGGGTTAAATGCCCAAACAATAGGTTGTCGGGTCTTTGATTGTTAAATGAGACTTCTATTACTAACCCTCTTAGGGTTTTATCTTTCATCAGCATGGCTAAGTGCTGCCATACTGCTTTTAACTTACCTTGTTTTTCAACTGCATCTGGCCCTGTGTCGCCAAAGTATACAAAAATGTCATTGTCTTTTTCTATGATAAAAGCAGTGGACTCTAGTGGATGGCTCAAACTAAAAGCCGTTACTTGGAGTGAGGTATCTTTTACAGCAACGGTTTGTTTTGCAGTTAAATCGACTAATTGATATTGGTTTAACCTAGGTTTCTTTCCTCGATCAGTGAAATTTGCCCATGCTTGCCAGTTAAAATAGGTATCTAACAGGGTTTGGTTTACAGAAGGCAAGGCATAAATGGGCTTAGCGCTATCTTGTGGAGACGATATCAACATGCCTGCTACGTGGTCTAAATGACCATGACTAATAAGATAGGCTTTGATGTGGTGTCGAAAAATGATGCCATTGGTTTGCCATTTGGGATCATGTGCTAATTGTAGTTCTGAGAACGTTTGATTTTCTTTTTGTAAGCCAACGTTTATACCATTAATTATACTGCCAGCGTCTAGCGCAATGTAGTTATTTTCAGATAGTGACCGTAGTAAAAACGAGCTCAAATTTCCGTCTTGGATGCCTCCTGTATCGCCTAAAGTGACCAGTTCAAAACTAGGCTCCAGGTTTGAGTTGTTTTCTTTTGCGTAGGCTTGGCACATACAACAGACTAATAAAAACAGGCATATTAGTTTCATGTTAGGTTATTTATCCTGTTGGGCAATGCTCTGCTTATAAAATTGTAATGCATGAGAGTCGTCGTGATCCGCCTCTTTTATTTCGGCCATTAACCTTAAATCTTGTTGGCGGTTGGCTAACTTAATCGCTTTACTCAATACTTTTTCAGCTAACACTTTGTCACCAGAATAATGGGCAATATGAGCTAATGCTGATAAAAGATCTACATTGTGTTCGTCTTGTTTAATCCATGTTTCCAATTGACGAATGGCGTTGACCGGGTTAGGCAATTTTATTTGTTTGAACAAGGGAACTAGCAAAGGATTAGGGCCAGATTTTTGATATTCAACGAGTACTTTTTCTGCGTCTGTAAACATACCTTGGTCAATCAGTTGTTGAATATAGGCCGCTTGTTGCCCTGGATCTTTTCGAGTTGCTCGAGGTTGAGCCTGCCAATTTTGTTTTAGTTCTGCGGCCCCTTGTTTACTAGCGATTTCGGCAAAACTTCCTTTTGAAGCTTGTTGCACCCAAGTTTGATAATCACTGCCTAACGCTTTTTTCCAGCCTTTTAATTTGGCTTTCAAGTTTTGCCACTGGTTAGCTTGACCTAAGGCTTCTGCCCAAAGTTTGATAACAGGTGTTTGCTGTTTTTGTTTGTCAGTTAAGGCTTGAATTAAACTTAAGGCCTGGTCGGGGCTTTGCTCTTGCAAAGCACTACGTATTAAACAAATGTTAGCGGCTAAGGTCGATTTATCGAATGTCGTGGCCATCTTCCAATAGGCCTTAGCTTGCTCTGGGTTGCCTAGTTGTATTTCTACATCAGCTGCCGCGAGTAGGTTGATACCGTCAAAATCTTCATTTTCTACCTTAGCGAGTTGGTCTTTTGCAGCTAAGTAGTTGGTTTCAGCAAGTGCAATTAGACCTTGCCTAAAGGCTTTTTGTTTTTTTCTGTATCCCCAATTTCCTAACCAGTTACGAGAGCCAGACGCGGCTTTCAGGGATGTTTTAATTAGCCAGTTGACCAGCATAAAACCAACGAAGATAAATATCAGACACATGGCTAAGGAAAATACGTTCATTTCCACTACCCAGCCACTAAATTCAACAAACACATAACCTTGGTCGTCGAATATCATAGCCCCTATCATTAGTGCAATGAGTAATACTATGAGCACAACACATATTCTGATCATAATGGGTTAGCCTCTGTTACAGGCTCAACTTGTTCTGCTGTTTCTTCTGATAAATTTTCTGGGTTCGTGGTTATGTCAGTAGCCACTTGTGGCGCAGGTTTAAAACGGTTATCTAGGCGCAATGCAATGGTGTCTTGCAGTAACGGAACCGCGCTAAATTGTTCTGGGTAAACTTTGTTAATATCGATATTTTGTAATGCTATTAAGCTTTGTATAAATTGCTGTACATTGTTTTCTTCGAGGTCAAAGTATTCCTGACTGACGAAAAGTGCTGTTTCTAAGAATTGACGATATAAAGTTTGGTTTTCGCGCAACACAGCCACTTGGGCTTGCAATAATGCGAAGGATAATTGTTGTTTAGACAGCCACTGTTCCTGATCAGTCATAAATGGTTTTATTTCAGCTGTTTTACGTTTCACACTAAAAAAGTTTTGAGTCACCTGTTGCCAATTGTTAGCCAAATTAGTGCGCCAGTCATTAACTGCTTCCGTGTTATTGGTTACTTGAACTGACTCTGGTTTTTTAAAAAAGGCTAAAGGCAGGTTATTAACTTGGTTAACTAATGCGCCCACTTGCAGCGCGACTGAGTCGATGGAAACAGGGTTAATTTGTTGCAAGCTTTGTATGTCATTCGCTAATTTTTCACGAATAGGCAGTAAACTTGGATCATTTAAATCTTCTAATCGAATATCTGCTGATTCGAGCATCATGCGAGAGGTTTTAACGTCGTTCTCTAACCATAGTTTTCTGCCAGCCATTCGAACTAAGTAGTCTGCTTCTGCAAGTAACCAATCTGATGGTCGCCTTCCTGTGACATCAGCTAAATTTTGTTTGTTGGTACTTACTTGTGATGTAACGCCTTCTAATTCAGTACTTAAACTTTCCACATTAGACTGCAATGTCTGATTTTGTTGTGCGAGTTGACCACCTATTTCTTGTGTAGCAGCAAGTGTTTGGTTTACTTGTTCTTGCTGATTGTGAATGGCTGAGTCTTGCTTAGCTAATACTTGAGATTGTTGTTGAGTTTGCCCCTGCCATTGCATCCACACCCAATAACCAGCGCCAATTACTCCTGCTAACAATAATAAATTTATAACTGTAAATAACCATAACAACCCGGTTTTCACTGGCGAAGCAGAAGACGATTTTGAACTTGCAGGCCGGCTTGTGGTTGCATTTGGCTTTTTTGTATTATTGCTAGACGTTGATGAATTTGATGTCACTTTTTTTGCTGCACCTTTAGTTGTGCTAGATGAATTTTTTTCTTTGGCTAATTGTTTTTCTAAATCAGCCAAAGTTTGTTGATCCGCTGGGGTGAGTTTGTCTTGACTGTCTGCCATTTAAAGCTCCGAAGAATGTCTTGCGCGAATTATAATTGTTTGGCGCATTGTATAAGTGCCTGATCACTGGCGTCTTTACTAATTGTTATTTGATCAGCTCCTAATTTAGAAGCTATCTGTGCAGTGCGTTGACTAACCACTATCCATTTTAGTGTAGTTAACCAAGAGGCATTAAAATAATCAAATGCCGCTTCGATCACTTCGCCACTAGTGGCAATAATGCAATGAATTTGAGCTGGACGCCAGTGCTGAGTGGATAAAGGTTTGCTGACTCTTTGCCTTTTATAAACTTCCCATTCTTGAACTAGGGCACCGCGCGCTTTTAAGGTGTCAGATAATAACTCTCTTCCGCCATAACCTTTCATAATAACCAAGGTTTTATGATTAACTTGATGCAACTCTTCTAAAGCTAAAAGGCCTTCTGTTCTGGCTTCTTGGGGCACAATAACCGATATACCCGCTTGGGTTAAAATAGTTGCAGTACTTTGGCCAACGGCAAAAAATTGTGCTGCTTTTGGCCATTGTTCTTTTAGTAATACACACTGCTGAGCTGCAACTGTACTCGTCACAATCACCAACACATCAGGCTTGTCTGCAAGTTGAGTAATTTTATCAGGTAACGTGGCAATCGCTTTGTTATCAATAACGGTATCAATTAAACCGCAAGCAAAGGTTTCCAAGCCTTCTAAATTGAAGGCTTTTGAACTAGCTTGGCATTTAGCTTGGGGTCTAAGTAGCAGGTAACTCAAGAATAAGGCCTTTGGTGTTTATTTAACGTGTAGCGCAGCTAAAATCTCACCCGCTCCTTGGTCTAGTAACAATTGTGCAACTTGCTCTCCAATTTGTTCGGCTTCATCTACTGTACCGCTTTGCGTAGCGTGCAGTAATGTTTTTCCATCGGTAGAACCCACTAGGCCACGTAAGGTTATTTCGTCTTCACTTTGTGACTTATTGATTACCGCAAAACTGCCTATTGGCACCTGGCAGCCACCATTTAATTTGGCATTCATTGCTCGTTCGGCTCGCACCCGAATTGAGGTGTCTAAATGATTTAATGGAGCCAGTAATTCGATTAGTTCTTGGTCATCGTTGCGACATTCAATACCGACTGCACCTTGTCCCACAGCCGGCAAAGATAGGTCAGCAGGAATTTGATATTGAATACGTTCTTGCATGCCTAAGCGAATTAATCCCGCTGCGGCTAATACTATGGCGTCATACTCACCCGCATCTAATTTTGCTAATCGCGTATTGACGTTCCCGCGTAAATCTTTAATCACTAAATCAGGGCGTAATTTGCGTAATTGGCATTGGCGTCTAAGGCTAGAGGTGCCAACTACGGCATTTTTCGGCAGTGCATCAATGTCTGCATAGGTATTAGACACAAAGGCATCAAAAGGATTTTCACGCTCACAAATAGCATGTAAACCAAATCCAGGAGGAAACTCTACAGGTACATCTTTCATTGAATGTACGGCAATATCTGCTCTACCTTCAGTCATCGCCACTTCTAGCTCTTTTATGAATAAACCTTTTCCGCCAATCTTAGCTAAAGGTGTATCTAGAATCTTGTCACCTTGTGTGCTCATTGGGACTAATTCCACCTGAATATCAGTGTGAGCTTCAAGTAATGCTGCTTTTACGTATTCAGCTTGCCACAAAGCTAAGGCGCTTTTTCTTGTGGCGATTCGTATGGTTCTTGCTGACATTTAAGTTCCGTCATAGAAAGAGATATTTTATGAGTCAATATTACCAGAAAAGCTCACAGAGTGGAGTTAAAGCTTGATGGATAATAAGGGTAATTGTCTACCAGGAATACTTTGGGAAGGTGTGTCACCTATTTTAGTGGCGCCTTGGGATAAATAGAAATCTTCGGCATTAGGGTCACTGTGAATAATGATCTTGTTCAATTTCTGTTTTGATACTTGTTGTCGAGCAGCATTCAATAAACTTTTACCGATCCCTTGCCCGATGTAATTTGGATCAATAAATAGTGCTATGAGCTCAACCAGTTTATTTGAATCAAAATGTAATGCATAAAAGCCCAAAATAGAGTGGTCTTCACTTTGAGCACTTTGAAAAAGCCAATTATTGTCGTTAATTTGTTCTGGGGTGTAAGTTAATTCGGTTTTACAGTTTGCTAAAAACTGCGCGTCATAGCCCCAGTAAGCTTTAGATTTTAAAGCCAAATCACTTAGTACTGGGGCGTCGTTTGGGTGAACATTGTGGATTAAATATTGTTTCACCGGTTGTTTATTTAGAGGTTTTATACTTGTTGATGTCCGTTGTTTGAGGGTAGAACCCATCAGCTTCAGCAATGTTAGAAATTTTATCTTCAAGCCAGCTTTCTTGTACGCTTTTACTGTAATTTAAGTACAGCTTGCCATCATGAATATGCCAAGCATCTTCATCAATTCGAACCGTGCGGCCTTCATCTGACATTGCATAGGCACACCAGCCTCCATATTGAGGAGCATATTTTTCTGGTTGTGCTTTGAATAAAGCTAAATTTTCTTGGCTGGAAAAACGCCAATTGGCTTCACGCCAAGTATATTGAAATTTTTTATTGCCTTTAATCGGTTTCGATTCAGTGAAATAGGCAACAGTGTCATATCCGTCAATAGCGGTATCATTAAATCGGCCAGTATTCACTGCGTCGTCTAAAGCTAATGCCGGTAGACTCAGGCAAAATGTAATAGCAACTACAATAGATTTAAATAGATTCGACATATGGGTTATTCCTAATAAAGTTTTATTTAACTTAAATAGTAAACCGAGTGTAGTCGACATTTATTTCTTCACATTTTTATCACAGATTAATTAACCCGTATTTTTAGGACTTTAATAAACCTATTTTAGTGAGTTTGCATAATGCTCGTCTCGGCCTTGAGACTGTGGTTGCATATCAAGGAATTGAAATTAAGCGGACACGAATCAGCTTAATTGTTTCTGTAACCAAGCAGAGATGTCGTTGAGTTCTTGCACACACACATTATGTTGCATCATGTAATCTTTCCAAGAAACCGGATAACCATTACTCTCTAATGTTTTAAATGCAGCGTTGCCCATAGCTATAGGTACTACATCATCTTGTTGTCCGTGAGCCACAAAAATATCTGTGTTTTTGTTGGCATTATGAGCTTCTGCTGTAAGTTTTTCTGGTTCACACATGTAACTAGACAAAGACATTATGCCAGCCAGTTTGTGTTCGTATCTTGTGCCCAGGTGCAATGCAACTACACCCCCTTGAGAAAAACCAGCCAAAATAATTTTATTGGCCGGAATACCTTGAGCAATTTCTGCTTCAATCAGCTGTTGTATTAATGCTGCAGATTCTTTAACCCCTGTGCTATCCGCACGGCTACCAAAATCCATACTTTTGATATCGTACCAAGCGCGCATTTGCATGCCGTTATTGATTGTTATTGGGCGAACCGGAGCATGAGGAAATATAAAACGAACAGCCAATTCTTGTGGCATATTAAGTTCAGGTACAATTGGCGCAAAGCCATTACCCGAGTCTCCTAAACCGTGTAACCAAATAACGGTGGCTTTAGGTGAACTTGTTGGATTAACTTCCACATAAGGTAATTCTTGTTCGCTCATTTTAATTATCTCAGTAAATTGTATTAGATAAGGTGTTAATTAGGCTCTAAGTGAAACAGGCTGTTCAGCTTGTTTACTGCATGCTTGATCCAGGAAAGACCAAAATTCAACGTCTGTTCGTTCGTCTATCCACTGTTCATTTTGAAAATTAAAATGATGCCCATTAAATTTAGTAGCCACCCATAATTGATGTAACGGTGGTTGTTTATTAATAATTATTTTGCTGCCATTTTCAAACGTCATGGTTAAAATGCTGCCGGCCGATTCGTAATCTATATCCACTTCACAGTCGTCTAACATTTCTTCAATGCTAATTAATAGGTCATCCGTCATTTGATGGTATTGGCTATCGTTCATAATATCTTGCTCGTTGTGTATTCTGTTGCTGGCAATATGCTAACATTGCTAGTTAATCGCGACATCATAATTAATGACTAATATATAAATATGCCACAGACTCTCGGAAATCTCTTTATTCTTACTGCCCCTTCAGGAGCGGGAAAATCTAGCTTAATAAAAGCTTTATTAGACAAACACCAATGTACAGATGCCCACAATAATTTGATGCAAGTTTCGGTGTCTCATACAACGCGTGCACCTAGGCCTGGTGAAGAAGACGGGGTGCATTACCATTTTGTGGACAGAGCAGAGTTTGAATCACTAATCGAACAAGATGCTTTTTTTGAATGGGCAGAAGTGTTTGGCAATTATTACGGTACCTCGAAAGTCGTTATCGAACAGACTTTACGTAAAGGTATAGATGTATTTTTAGATATTGATTGGCAGGGCGCACGTCAGGTTAAAGCACAAATTCCGGATACTGCGACTGTATTTGTCGCACCTCCTTCAAAACAAGAATTACAAAGCCGTTTAACCAAAAGAGGCCAAGATTCTGCCGATGTTATTGAGCAACGTATGGCAAAAGCCGTATCTGAGATATCTCACTACCATGAATTTGATTACATAGTGGTAAATGACGATTTTGACGCTGCATTAGCAGAGTTAGATGCCATAGTAATGACAAGACGTTTACGTAAAGAAAAACAAATCATTCGCCATCAACAGTTATTTGATAACTTATTAGGTGATTGATTTAAGTTAGTTTGATCATTTGTCGATCAAACTGCTTTTAAATCGTTTGATAAATCAGTACACTATGCGACCTTTTTTTATATTAACCCCGACGGAGATCATCATGGCCCGCGTAACAGTTGAAGATGCTGTAGATAAAATTGGCAACCGATTTGATTTGGTTTTAGTGGCTGCTCGTCGTGCGCGCCAAATTGCTATTGAAGGAAAAGAACCTTTAATACCAAGTGGCACAGATAAGCCAACCGTGGTTGCTTTGCGTGAAATTGAGGAAGGTTTGGTTACAGCTTCTTCGCTAGAAGAAGAGACACTTCGTGATCAACAAGAACAAGACCAAGCAGAATTTGCCTCAGTAGCGAATATTCTTTCAGAAGAATAAAAACATTTTTAGCTTTCGGCTGCATTTTCTTGATGTTAGCCGTTGGCTTGTTCGTTAAATCCCCGTATTCTTACTTTCTAATCTACTAATATAAGCGCTTACGTGTATCTGTTTGAGGGTTTAAAACAAAAGCTTGAGATTTATTTGCCTCCAAATAGGGTTGCAGATACTGAGCGTGCGTTTGTTGTTGCAAGAGACGCCCATAGCGGACAAATGCGTTCTAGCGGTGATCCTTATATCACTCACCCTGTTGCAGTAGCAGCTATTTTAGCCGACATGCGTTTAGATCATGAAACCATTATGGCGGCGCTGTTACATGACGTGATTGAAGATACCGATTGTAGTAAAGAAGATCTCAGTAAAGAGTTTGGTGACACAGTAGGCGAACTCGTTGAAGGTGTCAGTAAGCTAGACAAAATTCATTTCAGCAGTAAACAAGAAGCCCAAGCCGAAAACTTTCGTAAGATGATGATGGCTATGGTGCAAGACATTCGCGTCATTCTAATTAAACTAGCTGATCGCACCCATAACATGCGTACCTTAGGATCGTTAAGGCCAGATAAAAGAAGGCGTATCGCTAGAGAAACCCTTGATATTTATTCGCCCATTGCCCATCGATTGGGTATTCACGATATTAAAAATGAGTTAGAAGAGCTTGGCTTTCAAGCCATGTATCCGCTGCGTTATCGGGCACTTAAAGGTGCCGTAAAACAAGCGCGAGGTAATCGTAAAGAGATTATCGAAAACACCCAAAAAGAAGTCGAAAGCCGACTAGCAGAATTGAACATAGAGGCTGAAACCACTGGCCGTGAAAAACATCTTTATTCCATTTATCAAAAGATGAAAAATAAAGAATTGATGTTTAACGAAGTTATGGATATTTACGCATTTAGAGTGATAGTTGAATCAGTTGATCATTGTTACCGTGCGTTAGGTGCTATGCATGGTTTGTACAAACCCATCGATAATCGTTTTAAAGACTATATAGCAATCCCCAGAACCAATGGTTATCAGTCTTTGCACACTTCACTTATTGGGCCTCATGGTATCCCGGTTGAAATTCAGATCCGCACACAAGAAATGGATCAAATGGCAGATAAAGGTGTTGCGGCTCATTGGTTGTACAAAGATACCGATGATACCAGTGACACTACGGCTCAAGTTCGCGCCCGTAAATGGATGCAATCATTATTGGAATTGCAGCAAAGTGCGAGTTCATCATTCGAATTTATTGAAAACGTTAAGACAGATTTGTTTCCAGATGAAATTTACGTTTTTACGCCTAATGGCCGAATCATAGAGCTACCGTTAGGCGCTACCGCAGTTGATTTTGCCTACGCTGTTCACACTGATGTGGGTAACTCATGTGTAGGAGTAAAAGTTGAAAGGCGTCCTTTTTCTTTAAGTAAACCGTTAGTCAATGGGCAAACAGTAGAAATTATAACCTCGCCAAGAGCCAAGCCAAATGCGAATTGGTTAAACTTTGTAGTAAGTGCTCGCGCACGTGCTCATATACGTCATTACTTAAAAAATCAACGTTCTGAAGAAGCTGTGATTATGGGCGGCCGTTTGCTTAGACACGCATTAGGTAAAATTAAGTTAGACGACGTGCCTCAACAAGAAATTGATCGAGTAGTAGAAGAAACAAAACACAGTGGTTTCTCTGATTTATTAGCCGATATTGGCTTAGGAAACGAATTAAGTGCCATAGTTGCCAGACGTTTATTAGGTGAATCTACCGATTTAGAACATAAAGAAAGTAAAGTGGCAATTCGTGGCACTGAAGGTTTATTAGTTACTTTTTCTCGTTGCTGTCATCCCATACCAGACGATGAAATTGTAGCTGTGCTAAGCCCAGGTCGAGGCTTGGTGATCCACCAAACGGGTTGTAGTAATATTCGTAAACTCAGCAAAGAAGAGCCTCACCGGGTTTTAACTATGCAATGGGATGATGACGTGAATGGTGACTTTCACGCTTCTTTACGTATCGAAATGATTAATCATCAAGGAACCTTGGCTACTTTAACCAGTACGGTTGCAGCTGCAGGCTCCAATATTGTCCGTTTACAAACCGAAGAAAAAGAAAGTAACGTTTATTATATTGATGTTGAATTAACCATAACTAATCGCCTGCAACTAGCTAATGTCATGCGCAAAATTCGTATTATGCCTGAAGTACAAAAAGTGTCTCGCCACAGTCAGGCCAAAAAAAATACATAATATTCGCTACCACCTAACGAATGAATTTAAGGATAAACCTTTATGACTAAGTCAGTGATCCATACCGAAAACGCCCCTGCCGCTATAGGCACATACAGCCAAGCAATAAAGTCTGGTACTACGGTCTATTTATCTGGGCAAATTCCATTAGTACCAGCAACCATGCAAGTGATTTCTGAAGACTTTGCAGAACAAGCGCACCAGGTATTTAAAAACGTAAGCGCTGTATGTGAAGCGGCTGGTGGAAGCACAAATGATTTAGCAAAAGTGAATATCTTTTTAACTGACTTATCCAAATTTGCTACGGTAAATGAAATTATGAGCCAGTATTTTGATGAACCTTATCCAGCAAGAGCGGCCGTTCAAGTGAGTGCCTTACCCAAAGGTGTACAAATCGAAATCGACGGTGTTATGGAATTACCAGAATAAACGTTGTTTAAATCATGTTTTTAGATATTAAAATGTCGCCCGAACGTAATACACGTATCAGGCAATTACTCGCAGCACGCCAAACTAGTCTCACTCTGTGTTTAGAGCAGCTAGACAAACCCCATAATGTTTCGGCTATTGTGCGCAGTTGCGACGCAGTAGGTGTGCACGAAGTTCAAGCTATCTGGAAGAAAAAAGCTGAAATCCGTAAGGGAACAGCTATGGGCAGCGAAAACTGGGTGCACAGTCGAGAACACGCTTCTATTCAAGATGCGGTGGGATATCTAAAACAGCAAAATATGCAGGTGTTAGTGACCAACCTTTCTGAAAAGGCGGTCGATTTTCGCGAAATAGACTACACCAAACCCACAGCAATTATTTTAGGCCAAGAAAAACACGGTGCCACCCAAGAAGCCATTGAGCTAGCCGACCAAGAGATTGTTATTCCAATGGTAGGAATGGTGCAATCGTTAAACGTGTCGGTAGCAGCAGCGTTGATTTTGTACGAAGCCCAAAGGCAAAGGCAGATATCGGGCATGTACGATAAATTACAGTTGTCTGAAGCTGAATGCCAAAAGGTCTTATTTCAAGGTGGCTTTCCTAGGTATCGAGAAATATGTGACCGAAAAAACATTGAATATCCTTACGTAGACGAAAATGGGCATATTCAAGCTGACGAAGCCTGGTGGAGAAAATTACAATTATCTCCCTCCTCGCCTTATCAAGGTATGCGACTTAGAGACTTAAAGGGGTTCGGCATAAAAAGCGAAGAAATGTTGGCCAAGGTAGATATCCATTCTGTAGAACAATTTATGGCCGCTGATTCGTTCGAATTGTACAAACAAATAAAACAAAATATAGCGGGCACTGGTCTCAATTCGATTTATGCATTAATCGGAGCCAAAGAAGGCAAACATTGGCAAAATGTTGCAAAACATCAAAAAACAGAAATCCTATTAAAACTAGATGATATGGGACTGGCACCTAAATAATAAGGACTGACGAAACAATATGGACACGGATAATAAAGTCTTAACCCGGGCAAAGTACGGTGTGTTTACCGGCACCTTAGCCGGTTTTGCTGACTACTATAATTTGAATCTATCTGGACTTAGGTTTGTATTTATAGTGCTATTTTTATGTGGTTTTATGGGCTTAGTCTTGTACATCGTTTTACGATTAAGTCTTCCCGCCTTCGAAGAACGAGCCCATTTATTAGCTGAATTACAAGCTAAACAAGAATAAGGTGTACTCCTTCAATTCAATCCCACAATCCCTCAGTGTGAGTGCGTTACAAAGGCGGGAAGAATTCTGTTAGCAGTTATCTGCATGGTTGTTTCATTTCTTTCATGGGCAGTTGTAACAATGACCAGATCTAGCTCTTTAACCAATATGATGTATTGCCCCAACCCCCTTGAGCTGAAATAGTAGAGTAAGTTTAATCTTCAACTTTCATATCGATTTTCCAAAATCACATTGAAGTTCATTTTCCTGTAACATAATAAAATACTATTTAAATCAGGTGTTAATACATGCTGCTATGCAGATTCATTCTTGTATGCGTGTTTGCTTTCTCTGAATCGATTCAAGCCAAACCACTGCAAATTCTTACTATGGAGAATGCTCCCTATAGCTTTACCCAAGATGGTGAAGTTAAAGGCATTGGGGTTGAATTAGTTAAAGAAGCGTTTAAACGGATGAATCAGCCTGTCCAGATCTCAATCGCGCCTTGGGCAAGAGCTATGGAGCAAATAAAGAGTGGGGCGGTAGATGGTTTGTTTAATGTTTATAAGACGCCAGAGCGAGAATTATTTGCTGATTATTCAGCGCTATTACATGATGAAACTGTGGTTTTATTTGCTCGAAAAACTTCCGAAATTGAGTTTAATGGTGATTTGGCTGCCTTGAGTCAGTATAAATTTGGAGTGATTCGAGGTTACAGTTATGGTCAAACCTATGATAAAACTGTTAAAGATGGTGTGATTAAGAATATTGAACTATTGACGTTAACAGAACAGTCTTTACGAATGTTAATGATGAAGCGAATTGATATTGCACCGAGTGGTAGGCATGTGGGTAAATACTATCTACATAAATTGGGTCTACAGGCTGATATTAAAGAGTTATCGCCACAGCTTGAAACCGTACCAACTTATTTAATTTTTCCCAAAAATAACAAATCGAACGACATTCGTTTGCAGTTTAACCAAGCGCTCCAGTCAATGCGTGATGATGGAACCTATGAAAAAATATTTCAGGATTTTTACCCAATGTTGGAAGAGAATCTATCCAAAACAACTTTGAATTAAAATGGCTTTGTCTTTGAGTAGTTAAAAATTCAAACAAGGGTGAATTAACAAGGGACGTTTATGAAGACGATAAATAAAAGCATACGGGTAAGGCTGCTGTTTTATATCATAGCAGCAAGTTCAATCATCACTTTTTTGTTTATACTTTTACTGTTGTGGACTGATTTACAAGACAACCTTAGTGATGCCGATAGCCAAGTTGATCAAATGGAGTCAACCGTAATCCCCGCATTAAAAGGCAGTTTGTGGAAGTTTGACGAAAGCCAAATCAGGATCAGCATGGAAAGCCTGTTGTCACTGCCAAACGTTATCCATGTAGAACTTAATTGGAATGAAACCCAAACGGGTGATCAAAAAATTGAATTGGGCGAAAAAGAAAGCCAAACCTATAGTGACAATGCAATTCGGCAACATGATCTGGTTATTAAAGGCAACAATGCAGAAGACTACTATCTTGGTGAGCTAATTCTTACTACTTCAGATGAGAATGCATACAACAATCTATATAAAAGTGCGTTTTATATAACAGTCTTACAAAGCTTAAAAACAATCCTAATTTCGGTCATTATATTATTTATTATCCGCCAAGTTTTAACCCGGCATATTCTTGATATTTCCAATCAATCTAAAAAGATAAACCTGTCAAATTTGAAGGGCGTATTTTCACTTAATCGAAAAACGAACAATATTGATGACGAGTTAGACGAGGTGGTCTCTGCCTTAAATCAAATGCGATTGCGAGTCATGCAGGGTATTGAGCAAAAGCTTATTACCGAGAGTGCGCTGGCAAAAGAAATCGAAAACTCGCTCGAAAAAGAAAAATTGGCTTTCGCTGCAAAACAATCAGACCAAGACAAGAGTTTGTTTTTAGCCTCTATTAGCCATGAAATTCGTACCCCGATGAATACCATAATGGGTTTTACCCATTTATTGAAAAAAGCAGATTTAAAAGAGGATGACAGGCGGCACCTTAATTATATTGAAAAAGCAGCTAACTCTTTGCTGCTGTTGATAGATGATATTCTAGATATATCCAAGTTAGATGTAGGCAAAGCAGATGTAGAGTCGATTCCTTTTTATTTTGACGATGTGATTGAAATGGCAGCTGCTACATTTTCGCACCAAGCCAAAGAAAAGAATTTGCTGTTAGGTTTTACAGTGGAAAAATCTGTTCCACCAAAGGTGTATGGCGATCAAAATCGTTTACAGCAAATCTTGAACAACCTGCTGAGTAATGCACTTAAATTTACTCATCAAGGTAGCGTAAACGTCAATGTCACTTGTATTGATTGCCAAAATTGCCAAATCCAATCAGTAGATAAAGGCGATGAAAAGAACCAAGCACAAGAGCAGCAAATACAGTTTACTGTAACCGATACTGGTGTCGGTATTGATCCTGACTATATCCCTAAAATTTTTGAGGTATTTACCCAAGAAGATGCATCAACGACACGTCGTTATGGCGGCACTGGTTTGGGCATGCCTATTGTTTATAAATTAGTAAAACTGATGAGGGGCGAGATTACCGTTGAAAGTCAGGTAGCTGGAGTTAATCCTAACGCTAAAACCGGCAGCAGAATCACATTTACCTTACCGTTTAGCGTTTGTGCAGATTTTGAAAGCGAAGAATTGCAGTTAGATGAACAAGTCGCCACAGAATATAAATTGCAGGGTTACCATATTTTAGTTGCCGACGATGTTGAAATGAATCAGGCGTTAATGGTTTCAATGTTACAAAGCGTGGGAGCACAGGTATCCGTTGCAGAAAATGGTAAGGCTGCTTTAGAACAAGTTAAGCAACAGCAATATGATTTGTTGTTAATGGATATTCAAATGCCGGAAATGAATGGTTTTGAAGTAGCGAACAGAATTCGACAACTGAATGATGAGGTGGCCAACATACCCATTATTGCCTTAACAGCAAACGTAATGCACGGTGTAAAAAAACAATGTATTGCTGCAGGGATGAATGATTTCCTTAGTAAACCTTTTGACCCAGATACCTTATACAAAAAAATACAAAGTTGTTTGTCATCAGCGGCAAAGTCTTCAGATAGCACTTTTTCTAATAAAGCAGCCGAAGGACAGGTTTTACCGACCTTGGATGATCGTGTGTGGTCAGGCATTAATGTGGCCAAAGGTATGAAGCGTTGGCCCAATAACCCAAGTGAATACTTTCCTTATTTACTCGAATTCCTAGCAGAAATTCGACATAGTAGAGCGCAGATTGATAAATACCTTGAAAATAATCAGCTTGAGGATTTAAAAACCTTGGTTCACAAAATTTCGGGTTCCGCATCGTTTTTGGCTCTTGACTGTTTATCTACCACTGCGAGTTTGATCGAAAAAACCATTTTCGAATCAAACCAAGTAACTGGTTTGATGCTAGAGCAATATAGTAAAGCGCTTAAAGAAGTACTGGATAACCAGCAAAAAGTTGAAAAAAGAGCAAAACTTGAAGAGTCGTAAAGGTGGAATGAATTGATGAAAATAGCCATAGCCGATGACCATAACTTAATGCGAGCGGGTTTTAAAAGCCTGCTAACGGCATTGGGTCATGACGTTATTGCCGAGGTCGACGACATTCCCGCACTTGCGGCATTAATGAGCGATGCCGATGTTGACTTATTAGTTAGCGATTTTGATATGCCCGGTGGTGAACTATTGCCTCTTTTAGAGGAAATCAGACTCAATCAGCCTCATCTAAAAATAATTATTCTAACCGGCTTGCAATATGCGGCCGTGTTTCAACAGGTACTTGCCAGCCAAGCCAATGTACAAGGTTTATTATCTAAGTCAGTAGACCCTGACGTAATGCAGCAAGCAATCACTACCGTCAGTCAAGGTGGACAATTTATTCAGCAAGAAATTAGTCAATTGTTGCAAAATAGTGCCCATGATTTAACAAAAAGAGAAAGGCAAGTACTCAACTTGCTGGCCATTGGTCGTAGCAATACAGAAGTGGCGAATGAACTATTCCTTTCTATAAAAACCGTCGACAGCCATCGCATGAACTTAATGAGAAAACTCGAAGTGCGCAATATAGTGCAGTTGATTGAACGCGCCAGAGAATTAGGTCTGACCGGATTATAAATTTGTAGTACAACCTTTTCGCTCGGTAATTAATCAATAAATCCCTATTTTTCTGTTATTTATCCCTCAAAATCAGGTGATCACCTGATATGTCATTGTCTAATTTGTAACTATCATAGGCCGCACATAGCACCTTTTTTAACATTGTGGTTTTTCAAACCTAACTTTTATTATAAAAAACAGAAGCAGATTAATTATGAATAAAAAACTATTATGCTCACTACTTTTGCCGCTGCTTCTAACAGTATCCAGCAACGTATCTGCGTTACTGATAACACTGGAAGATAATATAGCTGACGGTATAAATATCTCTTCTAATGATACGGATTTTTGTCGTGCCTATCCCTTCGCATGTTTGTATGACGATTACGAAGTTGGCGAATTCGACCTTACAAGCTTAAACCTTATTTACAACAACCCAATATTTAATAGTGCAAAGATAATCTTTGATTTTGATGGAACCGATGTTAGAACCTATAACTCGTACACCACAAGGGTGACTAGTTCAATAACTGAGTATCATCGTGATAGTATTGATGCATATGAATCGGGCGTTGTAACGGTTGCAGGCGGTGCGAATTCTGCCATTCCATTTACTTCATCTAACAGCGAAACTCGTGAAATTATTAGAGACGAGCTTGTATTTAATCCTGTCTCATTTCCTCCTTTTAAGCGAATTATTGACGTGGAAGTACTTACTGAGGAAATTAACGGTGGTCCATTGCAGATGGAATGGTTTGCTAGCGCACTCGATCTGGAAAATATGATGACTACGGGAAGTTTGATGTATCAGGTGAGAGCTTTGTCAGGTGACTTTGATTTAAATTTTGCCCGATTGGAAATAGATTTAACTGCAGGGGAAACTATAACTGTTCCTGAACCGACAATGTTGTCGCTACTGGCTTGCTGGGTTATTTTTATTCTTCGGCGCAAAGGAATATCTGCTAGAAAATAAGCGAAGTTAGATTTATATCCAAGATGTTTAGCGTAATAACTCTACCCTAAAAATATAGGGGCCTTAATAAAAAAATAGGCTCCTATTTTTTGTTATTTATCCTCCAAAATCAGGTGATCACCTGATAGTCCTTTAGTGTCATTCTTATTAACATAAAACAAACTAGCCGTTATTACCGCGTAATTTATCAAACTTGTCATCGCACTTGATGTTTATAAGATAAGGAAAATCCCATGAAGCGAATTCTCAAACAAACCATTATGCCAATAGCCATTGGTTTAGCTTGCCTCTCAAGTCAGGTAAACGCTGCCGAATATAAGCTCTATTCAGATACGGGTCTTGTACTTAAAGACGGTGTGTCAGTAGACAATATTAATGGAGTCAAGTTTAAAAAGTTTCTGACCAGTGATGGAAAGCTTTTTCAATTGAATATTGCTGGTGATCTAACACTTGGAGCTACAGATTCGTTAACAGCGGCGGGAGGGGATCGCGGTGTATCAATTGTCGTAGCGAATAATGCCTATATTCATGCAGATGCCGTTATTGATTTTTCTAATGGCAAAAGTGGTGGTGGTTATGGTGGCGCTGGTGGAAGAGGAGGTACAGGTGGAGAAGGAGGCATAGGTGGCAGGGGAGGTCGAGAATTTGAATTAGTACTGTTTGGCTCACAGGCAGGTAAAGGAGGCGCGGGTAACAGACCTTCTTGTTTTGGTTTATGTGCAGTAGGTCATGGTGATGGCGGTGTTGATGGTGAAGACGGTTTAGATGGACATATAGGTGGACTAGGGTTCGCTGGCCAGGATGGTCAGGCCGGTCGTATTGGTTTAAATAACCATTATCTTGCTGCTGGGCGAGGTGGTGATAACTACGAACTAGGATTTACCCGTGGCGGTTTAGGAGGAACAGGAGGAGATGGTTCGTGGGGAGGCGAAGGTGGTAGAGAACAGGAGGTTGGTCTTGAAGCCACTAATGGAAAGGCTGGATTTACAGGAGACGATGGTTATGCTGGAGATAACGGAAATGATGGGGCAAGTGGTATAGGTGGTTCTGGGGGATACAATTGGGGGGCTGGCTTAGAAATATCAGGTGGTGCCTCTGGTGGTGGCGGCAGTGGCGGTAATGGTGGTAGCGGTGCTGGAGGTAGTGGCGGCGGCGGTGGCGGCGGTGGCGGTGGCGGTGGCGGCAGCACACTTACCGTTAATAAAATTGGCGAACCCATTAGGGGTGGAGATGGCGGTAATGGTGGTGCCGGAGCACAAGGCGCGCTTGGTGGTGATGGTGGCGATGGACAAAAAGGAGGTCGAGGAGGACATGGTGGTGGTGCCGTGGAATTTATCGTCAGAGGACAGTTAAATGCCAATGGTCATTTTAATGCGCAAGGTGGAAATGGACAGGCGGGTACGGGTGCTACCAATGGCTTAACCGGAGGTGCAACTCAGGCCGGTGATTTCGGACAAGTTGGTGAAGGTCGACAGCAATTAAGTCAAGACGCTGTAATTACCATAACCTCTGGTGGCGGTGGAATTGGTGGAAAAGGTGGTACTTCTCACCAAGGTGCGACAGGTGGTGACGGCGGTGAGGGAGGTATTGGTGGTGGTGGTGCAGGAGGCACAATTAAATTAGTGGCATCGGTATTAAATGTAGCAGGTGCGAGTGTCGACACGAGTGGCGGCAATAACGGACAAGTTAGCCAAGGTGGTAATGGTCGCTTTATCTCTGGTAGCAATGTATCAAGCAGTGGACCAACATTAACAGGTGCACGCACCACTAGTGCTCCTACGGGCGTGATGGGTGAAAATCCTTACAATAAACAACCAGGTACATTGATCCCCTTTATTCCTAACTTAGTCGGAGGAGCTGAAACCTTCGGTTTACTTGATGGTATTACTTCACAACACAACATATTCAACAGCTTTCTTGATGCTAAACCAAACGATGGCATTGGTGCATTACTGCGACTTGATAAAGGTCCTTTAGATTATGCCTTTGATTTTATAGGGTTTGATATGTTGCTGTTTTTGTCTTTATCGGATGGCGATCAGGCAAATCCAATGTTGGGTATTGATCCAACAGCTACCAACCCTAACTTTCTGGTTAATCTTATGCACGGCGGTTTTGCCAAAGATCTGAGTTTTGGAGGTTTAGGAGACACTATTATGAACTTCCTAGGTCCCTTCAAAATATTTGCCACGTTAATTTCAGAAAGTGATAATTTCTTCAATGCAACATTAGGTGATGCGTCTTTATCTGGCACAAGTTTGCAAAATGGTGAAATTGCATTTCTTAGAGGTTCTGCATATGTTCACCAAGACCCTATAGAAATTGGTGGTCCAATTGATGACTCAGGTACAGTAGACGTTGATAATCCAACTGATAACTCTGGGCCAACTGAAGTGCCTGAACCGAGAACGGCATTAATGCTGTTATTGGGGGTGGTAGGGTTGTTTGCGACACGAAAGGTAAAAAAGCATAATCGCTGCAATTAGAAAACCTCGTATTTCCGCTTTGCAGCTCTGGGGAACTATAGGTTAAGCAAAATGGCTCCTTTGGGAGCCGTTTTTGTTGTTTGTTGATTTGCACAACTAATTTTAATTAAACCACCAATAGCCGTTAACGTTCTCGACTGTCTCTAATCACTCTACCCTGACGGTCTAATCGAATCACTATTCATGCAACCAAGATCTGTCTAAGACTTATGAAAACAGCAATTCGGTGTTGGTAAGTACCTGCTTACATTGCTAGTATTATCTGGCAATCTCTTAGTTTGAGTGCGTTACAAATGCGGGAAGAATTCTGTCAGCAGTTATCTGCATCATTCTTTCTTTTCTATCATGGGCAGTTGTGACAATGATCAGGTCTAGGTCTTTAACCATTATGATGTATTGACCGCCACCCCCTTGGGCAGATGTAGTAAAATAGCTTTTATTTGCGACTTTCATATCGGCTTGCCAAAAGTAATAACCATAACCGGGATTAGTTACATTGTTTCCTGCAAAGAATATGTCATCTTCGTTTATTTGTAGCATTCTATTTGTCGCTTTTTCTAAATAGACCTTTGATATGAGTTGCTGGTTATTCCACTTACCTGTATTTATTATTAACATGCCCCACTTGAGCATGTCCCGTGATGTCATATTTGACCAATAAGATGCCATTGGCAGTCCGCTTACATCGTCTTTCCATTTAAAATTGGTGATGCCTAATTTGTCTAACAGTTCTTTTTGTATAAAGTCTTTGGCAGAATTAGGTACCACGGCATCCAGTACTTGCATGACTAATTTTGGATCGTTATTTTGATAGTGGAATTGTTGATATTCTGCGGTTATAGGCAGACTATTTTCGAAATAAGTTTGGACTTGTGCTTGTCCTAATAATTGATTTGAGCTTTGCGGAATCTCTTTTATTTTTTCTCGCTTTATTCGTATTCCAGTACGCATACTTAAAGCTTGATGGAGCGTAATATTTGCCGCTCCAGAGACAAATTGAGTAGGGTCTAGGTTGTTCAGAAAGCTGGTCAAAGGTTTGTGCAAGTCTTCCATGGTTAGGTAACCTAATTGAATTGCCCGCCCTATTGCTAAACTGACAAAAGACTTGGTAGTTGATGCTTGTTTATGGGGTAAATCTATTCGGCCCCGTGCATAATAAGACTCAAACACTAATCTGTCTTTGTGGGAAATAAGCAGGCTATCAAATGCGCCAAATTTGTTATTGGTTATCTCTGTAGCCAAATTAATAATGGCTTGTTTATCACCATTGTCTGCCCCTAGTTTACCTACCAAAATACCGTCATTCTTGGCAATCGGAATGGTGCTTATATAAGGTGTTTTGAGATAAGGGATATCTGCAAATGCGCCGTTAATCTCGGTTTGTGTTGCTTTGGGAGCAATATCGGCCTCGATGTTTTTGGTTGCATGTAAGCTAAAACTCCCCAATGCAGGCAGTATCATAACTATCATTAACTTAGAAAGAGTGAGCATTACTTTTCCTCAATGTTTGAATAATTTGCGCATCTACCCAGTAGATATCAACATTCTTGTTGTTATCGTCGATACCTCTATTGAAGAGTAGGTATTTACCGTCGGGTGTGACAGTGCCAAAAGCATCCCATTTATTTGAATTAACCTTTTCCCCCATGTTAATTGCAGCGCCCCAACTACCATCTACTTGTTTGAAACTAATATACAAATCAGAATCGCCAAAACCGTCTTCGCGCACACTGTCCCAAATTAAGTAACTTTCATCGGGGGCGATAAACGGATGTGCGGTCTTTTTTCCGGAGTTAATAACAGAATCTAGTAACACTGGGTCTTGGCGTTTGCCGTTCTTGACGGTGGATATACGAATTGCAGCACTTTTGAAGTCATCAAATACATAAGTGCCTTTGGCTGATGCGGATAAACGCATAATACCGTACTCTTTGCTATTGATTTTGGGGCCTAGTTTTTTGGTTTCTGACCAACCTTCGGCTGTTCTATCTTTATAACCCTTAGCCATGTGCATCCGAGACCCGTCTGGAGAAAACGTGACTTCGCCTTTGCGTTTGAACTCAGTGTGTTTTTTCCAAACATTGTTAAGTTGGCGAAACCCAATAACTTTACTTGGCGTACCTTCGCCTTCATTTGTAGTGAAATAGAATTCTTGCATGCCGGGTGCAAACACCCCTTCTAATTCCCAGCCTTGTTTGGATATGATCCCTGGGGCAAAGGGTTCGGCTGTTTTACCAGGTGGGGTTTGCCCCATATATGAGCCTTTAAGAACGGGGAATTCATGTTGACTATAACTTTTGCCACTTATGCTTAACAAAAATACAAACAGTACATAAAAACGATAATGTCTGTTCATTGTGTATTTTCCTGTTTTTGTAATTTTGATAACCAAGTGATGCTGTGAACACCCGTTAGAGGAAATGCACCAGCATGACTTCCATCAAGTACGCGGTGTGTTATAGATAAGCTTTTGTCCTGCTTATTCTTTAACATTGCAATGAGTTTTTCGGTCTCTTTGCCTAATTTATTCTCTAATGAACCGTATGAAATAAAGACATTGGTATTTTTGTTTTGATGTTTTTTTGCTGCTTGCTTTTCAAGCTCCAATAAATAAGGGATTCTTCCGCTCATTGATGGACTGCCTAAAATGTAATTTTTAAAAGTGTCGGGCTTTAACATCAGTATATAAGTACCGAACTGACCACCAAGTGAATAGCCGAAATAAGTACGATTGTCGGGCTGAGTGTTATATGTTTTTTCAACATACGGAATGACATCGTTACGAATAAAGTCTAAATGAACATTGGCTTGACCAAATTTATATTTGGCTTGTTTTTCAGGATCTTTTAACGCCTTAATTGAATAGTCTTTAAATCTACTTACGTGTGCTTTTTCGTTTTTGATGTTTTTCTGCCAAGAAATACCAACTAAAATCGCATTTTCCATTAAGTATTCAGTGGCTCCAGACAACATATCGATGTGCCAAACGGCGTCAGTAAAATAAATCACGGGGTAAGTCGTTGAGTCGTCTTTTACATATTTATCGGGGAGTTTTATGTAAAGCTCATACGGTTCACCTGTTTGAGTGTTTTCGATTGGCACTACTTGAGTTCTGGGCATTTCGTAGGATTTAAATTCACTTGCCTTTACGGCCAATAAAGGCAGTAAGCAGGCAAACATTATAAATAAGCGCGTCTTCATATTTATCTATTCCTTGTAGAGTTTAAATAAGGTCACAACGCCAATTTAAGTGTTTGCAGTTTAAATACTTGAAGTTAAGCTGATTTTTAGCTGATTTCTGTCTGATAAATAAAATATGTTTATTATCAGTAGGTTACAAAGTTGAATTTGGTGGTTAACGGGTTTATGCTAGCTTTATCTAAGTCGCTTCAGCGAGCGACACCCGCCACTTTTATTCTGGTAAGAGGTTATATGCAGGAACAATATTGGATTAGTGGTTTTTTTATTGATTTATCTAGGAACCAAATCACTCAAAATAAACAATCCCAAACATTAGCTCCAAAGGCATTAGCTGTTTTAACCTACCTAGCTGAAAACCAAGGGAAAGTGGTAAGCCATGATGCTTTATTAGCAAAAGTCTGGCAAGACACAATAGTCTCACCTAACACGCTTCAAAGAAGTATTGCTCAATTGCGAAAAGCTCTGGGTGATGATGAGAAAATTTATATCAAAACTCATGCTAAACAAGGGTATAGCTTAGAGTGTGACGTTAGGTGGGGAGAACAGACAAAACATAAAGCATTGCCAGAAAAAACAGCTCTGGTTGAGGATAATAATGCCGTCGAACCAAGCAAGATAAATATAATTGAACAGGAATCAGTTTCTGAAAAACCTGCGAGATCGGTATTAAGCATCTTTTCAATTGTCTTGGGTTTTTTGTTGTTGGTTGTTATTGGTTATAGATCTATCACCGTCGAAAAACCTGCAAAACTCACAATTGGTGAAATTCGGTTATTAACCACTACCGATAATAAAGAACTTGCCAGTGTTTATTCACCAGATGGTAAATACGTTGTTTTTCATCGTTATTCCGAACAATTTTGCGCCAATAATATTTGGGCAAAAAACACCAAGACACAAGAAGAGTTTCAGCTCACAAAAGACTTAGATTCACATGGGAGTCATAGCTTTTCCAAAGATGGTAAAAAACTCGTATTCATTAAAAGCGCCGGTTGCAGCAAACCGACTACCCAGAAACAATGTTATGAATTGATGAGTTTAGACTTTATGTCTGCACTAGAATCTCCGCAGTCACCTAGGGTGTTGGTAGAATGTAAAAATTCGAAAATAAAAACGCCCATATGGTTAAACAACAATAATATTGCCTTATTACAAAAATATACTGATCGTTGGAAGCTAATTACTTATTCAATTAGTGATAATCAAAGCGGGGTAATTTATGCGCTCGATGACGGCAATATAATTGATTACGATTATTCCCCAGTAGACGACCTTATTGCATTAACTAGCATTCATGCTGACGGTCACTATTACATCGAAGTTCTGAAAACAGATGGGCAGCTTGTATCCAGACACCGAATCAATTATCCAGAAGAAGTAGCAAAATTTAGGTTGGTATACCCCAATTTTTCGCCTTTAGAAAATCATCTGGTTTTTAGTACAGGACGACAACTGTTCACTATGTCTTTCGATGGTAAAGTCACGAATGTCAGCTTGCCTTTAGATAGCGCAATAAGTACACCTATATTTCATCCAAATGGCGATCGAATGATAGTGATCAGCGGACATTATGACAGTGATATTGCTGCTTTAACGTTATCAGAAATAAGTGATAATCAATCTATAGGCAAAATTAGCAAGGAACAAAGTTCTGTTCTAGAACGCTCAATACTTGCTGAAGACAACGCTATATTTCAGCCTAATGGTGAGCTTATCGCTTTTGAGTCTAGACGCTCTGGAGAATCTCAAATTTGGGTCACGAGCGGTAAAGGTGCAAAGCAACTTTCTGACTTTCCTATGGATACTTACATCTATGGTTTTGACTGGTCAGCCGACGGTAACAGTATTTTAGTGAATGCCAATAATGTTCTTACACAAGTGAACTTGGACTCCAGTCAGCATTCATTTGATTTGGTATATCCTGTGGTGGATCTTTTCCAATGGGACAGCCATAACAACATCGCATTAGCGTTGGTACGTATTAAGGGTATTGTAAAATTTGCAGAGGTTAACTTAGTTGATTCTGATGTCCGTATTATTAATGACAAATTGGTTAATTGGGCGCTAAAAAGCAACAAGGACGAATTGATTTATGTTGATCACATGGACCGATTTTGGCGCCAAGGTTCGGCAGAAGACGAAGTAATAGAAGCGTTAAATGGCCGAGGGAAAAATAAGCAAAAATTCCTGATAAATGGTGAAGTCATCTACGGTGTCAATGGCAAACTAGCATTGTGGTCTTACGATTTAAACAGTGAGGAATTTAAAACTTTAGGTAACCTTCCTAAAAATACTGATGAAATCACTGACGTAGATGAGACTCAGTTATTGATTTCGGTGCGTATTTCAGCAAGAAAAGAAGTGGCTGAACTTTCTCTAATTCCTTAAGGGCCTTTATTCCATATTTGGTCACTGTCGATTGTTGAGCTAGAAATTAACTCATGTCTTATGCTTGGGGTTTTTATACTGCTGATTTTAAGCAGGTATTTTCACTAACTAGTATAAAAATGCTCAGCGTTAACTCACTGAACTAGCGAAGGAGAATAGGGTATTTCGCTAGTCATTTTTAATGAGTTAAATACAGCCCTCAACTCTTAGAATTCGCCCCTCGGTAGATCGATCAAATATTTCCTTTAGTTCGGACCTTGAACGTTCTTCAATGAAATTGTCAGCAGTTTCGACAGAGGGAAATTCAATCACCACTAAAAATTGTGGAAGGTCACGACTGTCTCGCACTACTCTAGGTTCAGCACCTTTCACAATGTAGCGTCCACCATATTTTTCTATTAACTCTGGTATACGTGCAGCATATTCCATGAACTCTTCCATATCCTTTATGTTTACATCTACAACAATATATCCACGAATTTTTTTTCCTACTTTCAGTGTTGATTGCCTTGTCCGAGCTTATGGTACAGGTTTTCCTCTAATAGTCCGAAATAAGGAACATAAAGATTTCACTTCGAAAAACACTATCGTTAACAATATTTTTACATAACCATATGATTTTTATTAATTATTTTTAGTCGGTGGAAAATTTAATACTTGTAGATTTTTAGTGTTCCTCTTATAAAGAAGATAATGATGTCAATATTACTAGGGGGCAAGATGGCGCATTTCAGACCGTTGTTTAAATATATTAAAAATCATGATGTGTTATTCAGCGAACTAGCACTCGTTAGAGATGGTTATGCAGAAAGCTTAGGGTTAGCGAACTATGTGTACCATAAAACACCTAAGTTTATCACCGAGGATGGTCAACGATTAACCATAGAGCCAGAACGCAGTATAGTGGTTAATCACTATCAATCTTTAACCGGTATAAAAGATATCCTACAACAAGAGATTTCTGGCTTTTACATCATTAATAATAGTGATATTGGTTTTCGTTACCCTACTGCTGCTATTGCTGGGTTAGATGCGCCTTTTATCAAACGTTTCCGTTCTGAATATTTTCATGAAGCAGATGAAAGTCGCAATATGTGTCATCCAATCAACTTGTCTTATGGAATTAAAAGTCGTGGAAAAGCAGATAATCGTCAGGAGTATGAAATTTGGGTACCTGATGAAGCGTTAGAACAAGACACTTCTGCCTTGTTTATTGAAAAGTATGGTGAAGATTTGCCAGAAGATGTCCGAAATTTTGCGACTTTACCGCCAGTTGTTCATGGTTGGATGGGAGTGAAACGCGCTGCTTTTGAAGCCTTGTATATCAATAAAAAAGAGATGGGGGATATTGCAATTAATCTAGCCTTATCAGTAGATGCTTATAATATTGGAGCTAACCCCGATTTGTCTTATTCAGAACAAGCGGATAGCTCTATCGCCCTACATAATGCTGAATTTGAATGGGAAGTTATGGGTTACTATGCTCCAGAAAACAGTCATATGAGCCACGATCAAATATGGCAAAGCATTAATTTAGCCATAGAAGCAGTCAGTCAACCGCTTAACTCTATCTACCATTCTAAAATTATTCCTAGTAATGAAAGTAAAACTGAGAGGATACTGTCGACGGTCAAAAAGTTAGGGGTGACCGACCAACACATTCATGATGTAAACTTAAGGCCATCTGAGTTTTTGCAAACACACAGTTCAACCCGAAGTAAAGCACATGATCCGTCAAGACAAGTCAATTTGCTCGGTCGATTGAATCGTTTGTTTTACCAAGAACAACATAGATTACCATCATTAGCCTACATGCATGATCTCATTGCTCAGCCTAGCCCTAAGGCAACTCGGACCAAAGGCTAGGAGAATGTTTAGATAAAGTTAGAGCTGAATGAAATAAAACAGCTCTGCTCATCTCTAGTTGATTAATGAAGTGGCTTAATTTTGATATTTCTAAACCAGACTTTATCACCGTGGTCTTGCAACACTATGTGACCACCGGGCGACTTGGCAAAATGTTCCCAGTCTTTAAATTTACTGCCAGCGATAAGAGCCTTCCAGTTGTCATCGAACATTTGCACATCAACTAGTTTGTAACCATTTAGCCAGTGTTGTACGTGACCATTGTTGATTATTAGGCGTACTTGGTTCCACTCACCGGCAGGCAGCACAGTCACAAACTTAGCTTTAATTAAGTCGTAGTTGTCGCCTGAACGGTGTTTTTCAATCTTGCCATCACCGTGGTGTGGGTTATCCAAAATTTGCATTTCTGGGCCAGTTAAAAACGGGTACTCCAACTCTGGTCTTTCTTTTACATTGTATATAATGCCGCTGTTACCCGCATGTTGTACTTTCCATTCGAGGTTTAATTCAAAACTCTCAACGGGTTCTGGCGTGATCACTATGTCGCCGCCGTTTTCTGTTTGCCATCCTGTTTCGTTAGGTTTCTTTCCTGCGAAATGTAGCGTGTTATCAGCAACAGACCATCGCTGGCCAATATGTTGTTGGTTGTAGTTTCTATAGTGGCCAAGAGATTGACCGTCGAATAATAACTTCCAGCCTTGGGCTTTTTCATCTGCCGATAACGTATTGTGCGACACCTTATAATGGGTATTTAGCTCAACAGGTTTGTTTTGTGGAATAACGTTTAGCGTATACCAAGCTTCTGTTGTCCAAAGTTCGTGATTATTTTCACTTTCAAACCCACGTTTAATTCTGAAATACACCACGTGATTGGCTTTTAACCCATCAAGTTTTATGGCAATTTTAGTGCGATCTTCAGACAAACTGAGCCCTTGAATATTAAGTGTTTCTAGACCTTTTTTAGGGCCTCCATAATCAGCGGTGGGTTCGAAGTACCATTGTTGAATATCAAAATCGCTGGCTAATATTTGTCGGTTAGATTTAACCGGCTCGGTTAAGGTGATTTCAAAACCATCAGAGTGAGCGCTGATACTTAACATTTCAAAGGTAGAGTTTTGGTTGTAAGTCAGGCTTTGTAAACCATACCACTTTTTATCACCGTGGCCCCAGTTTCCTGGATTACCTACGCCACCTACCACAAGGCTGCCATTAGGTGCCCATTTTAAACGGTTGACTCCGGCTTCTAATCCTTGGCTAAAGCGGAATACTGCGCCTTGTAACCTGCCGTCAACACGTTCGGCAAATACCCGTTTAATACCGCCATGGGTTACGTCACCGTGGATCATTTGGTTTTGATATGGACCAATATTCAATGGAGCGGGTTGACTGGCTGAGTTGCCAATATCACCTTGTGGTAACCAAACAACCGGTAAAGTTTCGGTTAAGTTGGCCGTGCCTTCAAAGTCTACTGAACGAGAGCCATACCAAGCACCCGGCGTCAGCTCGACTATTTTACAAGCTGGTAACCAGTCACCTTGGTTATCGGCAATGAATAGTTTGTTGTCGATACCGCGTCCAATAGTATTAGGGGTGCGTAAACCATGAGCAATAAACTCTACTTCACCCGTTTGTTTTGAAATTTTTATGACTTTACCGCGGCTAGGGGCTTGAGGATTTGCACTGGCTCCCCCTGGTAAAATAGCTGTGGCTAGTGCGCCATAAAAATAGCCATCTTCATATTCTAAACCAAAGGCAAATTCATGGAAGTTGTCTGTTACAGCCCAGTCATTTGAAACCAGCTCATATCTGTCGATATATCCATCTTTGTCTGAGTCAACTAAACGGGTGAGTTCTTGTTTTTGTAAAACATAAATCTCTCCATCAACAACTTTAACACCGAGAGGTTCAGCTAAACCTTTGGCGATACGTTTTACTTTAATATCTGCTGATTTACCTTGGTAATTTTCAACTAGGTATACCGAACCTTCAGGATCCCAAGTCGTGACTACCATGCGGCCGTCTTCAAAAAAGTCGAGGCCGCCAACCATAGGTTTAAACTCTTCTGGGCGCGCTTGGCTCAAGCTAAAGGATGGATGAACGCCTGCCACTTCTTGTTGATCGCCCGGCACTGATTTAATAATGTCTGGGTCTGTGATGACTTCTTTTACTTCTTTTAAGTCAGT
Organism: Paraglaciecola sp.; assembly: GCF_051252315.1. Lineage (GTDB taxonomy): Bacteria > Pseudomonadota > Gammaproteobacteria > Enterobacterales > Alteromonadaceae > Paraglaciecola. Next base: position 37,632 of record NZ_JBPOFP010000029.1, read on the forward strand.
TTGTTGTACTTGCATCATGTTAGCAGGTAATACTTCAAAGGCTTTTGATTCGGGGTTTAACCACTGCAAGGATAAAGCTCCGCCACCGCCGGCTTGAAAATATATTATTTCTAATTCGTGTAATCCTGCGGGTAATTTTACATCAGCGTCTTTTGCTTCGGGCGCATGAAATCCCCAATTATTTATGATGCGCTCACCGTTTATGTATAAGTAGGCGCCGTCATCAGCAACTAACCTTAAAGTAGTGGTTAAAGGTTGCGTTAGATTTAAGTGGGTTTTTACTAAGTACATAAAGTTTTCAGGATTTGGCCCTAAATGTTCTGTATTAGAAAAATGTACTTTTGGTACCCAAGAACCTAATAATGGAGTGCTGGTACGTGCATGGTTTTCATCTGGGTCACCATTTAATAAATCCAGCTGATAAATATATGCGCCCTGTTTGTTGTCTTTAAATTCAGGGGTTTGAGGGTCTAAGCTGATCTTTGTGTTACCTAAACCAAGCAATATGCCATTGGTTTGTGAAGGCTCACTCACCTCTGTTTTTAAGCTAAATATGTAATCTAGCATCCCTTTAGCGTCTTCATCGGATAGTGCGCTGTGAGGCGTCATGGGTACATCACCCCAATTTCCGGCGCCACCTTGAATGATCTTTTGGCTCAGTGCTTGAAGGTTGTCATCTAATGAACCGTATCTATTAGCTATCGCGGTATAAGAAGGACCCACTGTTTTAACGTCTGCGTTATGGCATGCAGCACAGTCACTATTTTGAATTAGGCTTAGACCTGGGTGAACTTCTTCTTGAGGTGTTTGAATCATTTCCGGCTGTTCTTGTTGAATCTCAGAAAACTCTGCCTGCACATGAGTGTCGCCATTTTTTAGAATGAGTTGATTGTCTTGAATTTCACCTGCTCCAGAGACAGTTCGAGAATTGGCTGTAGGTAAGTTTTGTAGTGTTAACGAGAGTCCATCAGGCAGATTTTTAACGCTAAAATGTCGAATATAAGATAGGCCACTTGTGTTTGTTGCGGCACTTGGGCTTTCTTGAATTTGCGCTTCCCACGTTTTGCCATTTATCGACCCTGTGGCGCTATAAAGCAAATGGCCTTGATCATTAAGTACTTGATGACCACGATATGTGACTTGGCCTGTCTCAATTTTCCAACTTGAATCATGTTGGACAACAAAGGTTTTTCCGGTAGAACTGGGTTGTGGTCCATGTTTTTGGTCAAATACGGCTCCAGATAAGCTTAAATCACCTTTCCATAACTTAAACAGTTGCGCATTTTTGGTGTCGTAAGCAGCAGTAATATCGTCATTTAGTTTAAGATTGATGATACGAGTTTCGCCATCTAGTGTGGTTCGTGTGGCAATTAAACTAGGTTCCTTGGCCTCTGTAGTGACTGTTTGTTCAGTTGATTTGTTACACGCCAAACTTATACAAGCAGTGAGTGTAATGAACAAGTGAGTTCGAGGGAGAGTAGAGATTTTCCTTAATAGCATAAACGCGCAACCTTAAATTAACATATTTTTATCATACGCTTAGCTAGGTATTTGGCATAGCAATTTGCATACGTATTCAGCTAAATTTGAATACGTATTAAGCAAAATGTCGCAATAAAGATCAACAGCCCCTAGTGCACAGTATTATAAAACAATTGTGCTAATTCACGATAAACACTGGCGAAATCCCAAAACTCTTTTGTATTGATATTGGCATTAACTGCAATTGCCATTTTGTAGTCAGGAATGACAATTAACCAGCTTTGACCACCCCGAGATACGCCACCATGATGGAATGTTTTGCTTTTAGTCTTCCCTAGTTTGATATTTCCTTGTCGCCAGCCAATTGCGTATTTTTGAGGATTAACCAGGCCATTATTTAACGTTTGAGGCTGCCAGATTTGGTTGACAATTTCGTTATCTAAAAATTCTGGATTAAAATAACCTAAACCCAATTTAATTAAATCACTCGACGTTGATATAAACCCACCCCCAGCAAGTCTGTGACTAAGATCAACTTTTCGCCAAACTCTTAGTTTTGTTGATTTTTTTGTTTTATCCCGCCAATAAGGGGTTGCTAATGTTGGGCTAGCTTTTTCACCGAGTGTTACGTGCATCTTCAAAGGGTCGAGAACTTGTTGTTTGACCCACTTTTGATACTTCATACCGCTCGCTTTTTGCATTAAATTGCTTAATAACACAGTGCCTAGGCTTGAATAACTAAATTTTTCACCGGGAGGAAATAATAGTGGTGTTTGGTCAAACAACTTTGTTGCTTGTTCAACATCGTCATAATGTGTTTGAAGCCTCATAAAGTGCATTAACCCTTCAATATCTTTGGTTTCTTTATAGTGCGGTAGGCCCGCAGAATGCGATGCCAAGTGTCGTGGTGTAATATTTTTCCATTGCGGATTTGTCGGGGATTTAAATAGTGTTTTTAGTGGCTGATCTAAATCAATTAAATCCGCCTGCATCAAACGCGCTAACGCAGTCGCGTTGAGTGCTTTAGACGTGCTGCCAATTCGAAATTGCGTATCTACTGTGGCGGGTAATTCTTTCTCGATATCTGCCCAGCCAACGGCACCAGCCCAAACTTGTCTGCCATCAATGGCTACAGCAGCGGTAATGGCTGGTGCGTTGATATTTAGTCGGTGTTTGGCCAAGGCGGATAGAGCTTGCTTGCCTACATAAGTAAAGTCAGGTTGAGATACTTTCTGTTGTTGTGGTGCGGAGCTGGGGAATGTTAGCCATCCCCAAGGCGCATGTGCCCAGCCTTTTTGATGACTTAAAAAACCATAGACTGGCCACAGAAAATATAAGGTCCAGCATAACAATCCAATTAACGTTGCCCCAACAAGTTTTGTTCTATTGGTTACTCTCATTTTTACTCCATTTCATTTACGCCGCAAAAAAGCGGATAACTGTTTTAGTTGAGGAGCAAGTGTGGAAAATTTGGCATTTAAGAACTAACCAAAATCGAAAAAGTGTTAATCAATTTCAAAAATAGAATAGGCGATTTCAAAAAAGACAGGGCATTTCTGAAATAACATCGCCTTTACCTAGATCGGCATTATTTTTTTGTGAGCTGTCGATAGTCGCTGGGAGATTGACCAAATGCTGATTTGAATGCCCGATTAAATGACGTAATCGAACCATAACCAACTTCAAAGGCAATCTCTGTAATCGGTTTATTGCTATCCGATAGAAGCTGTTGACTGGCTAACGGTAAACGGTAGTCGTTTAAATAATGTGAAAAATTTCGATAACCTAATACTTGATTGATCAACGACCTTAATCTGTGTTCTTGGCTATTCAAATGTTCAGCGAGTCTAGTCAGAGTGAGATTTGTTTCGGTAAAGCCTCCTTGGTTCTTAAACTTATTCAGTTGTTGAAATAGCTCTAGGTACTGGGCGGGTACTTCAATCTGATTATCGGTTATGGAAGCGTCTTGTTCTACTTCGGATAACAAGTGTTGTGACGGCAATGAAGGTTGCTTTAAGCAGATGATGCCTAACATTGTCGAGAGCGATAACAATATAATAGCGCCAATAATTGAGCCAGTTTCACTGCGCATAAATAAGGTGCCACTAATTTCACTCATGACATAGACGGTTAGTATCAAGCTAGAGATAATCAGTAACACCGCTCGTAATCGACGCCGAGCATCGACTAGATCATCTTGCCATTGTTGTAGGCAGACATAAACTAAATGCAACACCGCTATAATCGCTAGCCAATGAGACACATTATGGAACCAGCCGTTACCCTCAAGGGCGATAAAAAAGTAACTATGCCAACTAAAATAGAGTAAGAGTATTGTGCTCAATGCGAACTTAGTTAGAGTCGAAATTTCATAACTAAACGGACGTTGCACATCTGATAACACTAAAACACCCCAGGCCCAAAGGGCAAACGGCAGTGCATCAACCAATACCAGCAAATAAGGCCTGAGTTCCAATAATAATGGTGGTCGGTAATTCATGGTTAGTATTACTGAACAAGCAACACAACATAATAGTAAGGCCAGTAAAGCTGCATCGACATTCAGCACTTTGCTTCGAACCTGTTGCCAACCCACCAGTGCAATAAACAACAACACTTGGCCTAAACACATTAGGCGTAAACTGATATCCAACAAGCTTAACTCTGATAAATTCAACGAGTTTCCTCTGGGTTAATTACCATCTGTGAACGACTCATAATTTCACAATTATAATCTCAAAGTAGTTGGATGTTAACTTAGCTAAAATTTATATGTTTTCTAGAGTAAAGAATAGCCATGCTTTTTTGATTTAACGCGTATTGAGGCTGTCTATTTTGCCGTATATTACACCGAGTGCGGTTCCAGTTAATAAAACCTGAATTAATTGAAAGCCTAAATTGTAAACTAGGTATGTAGAAATTGGATTGATGTCAATTTTAGCTGCCATAGCTAGTCCCATGACTGAATAGATCACAGCACCTATCAGCATATTAAACTTAATACCTTGCACTATTGGATGACCTGTTCGATAAAAAATTGGGTAAAGGTACGCAATTACAACACCTTGTATTACCATGGAAAACATTCCTAAGGGTACACTTGGGATTGGTCGAGTGTACGCTCCCATTTCTCCATATAAGTCATGAAACCAAATCATGTGCCAGGGATATGCAATCAACATGGTTAAAACAACATAAGATATTGTTGCCAGTAGGAATTTTTTTAAATTTAGCATAATTACATTTCCATCATTTCTGATACAAGCATTGATCCACCTATACTTATGTGAGGGCAAGCCTCTGCCATTTTAGCCATGAGTTTCGCTTCTTTTTCGGTGGTTTTTGGTATGTTTTCGCTGTAATACCTCAGCATATAGATTGTCATCTGGGTTATCCTTTTCTTAATGGTCTAATCAAAATAGATAAATCAACTTGCAAAATGCAAGTTGATTTATCTTAGGTATTCTACTTGTGATTTGCAAGTGCTATTATGAGTTCATGAAACCTAAGGAATAAGATGAAATATAGATCTCACTGCCCAATAAATTTTGCTCAGGAAACATTTGGTGATAAATGGAGCCTGCTGGTAATGCGAGATTTAATTTTTAAAGATAAAAAATACTACAATGAGTTTTTAGCTTCAGATGAGAAAATCTCAACCAATATTTTGGCTGATAGGCTCAGTAAACTCGAGATGAATGGATTGATTATTAAATCAACTGATAAGGAAAATCAGGCGAAGAAACGTTATTCTTTAACTAACAAAGGCCTCGATTTATTGCCCATGTTGTTAGAGATGATCGCCTGGTCGGCGAAATATGATAGCCAAACAGAAGCTCCCGATACCTTTATCCAAAGTTTAAAAAGTAACAGACAAGCTCTTATAGAAAAGTTGACTGCTGATCTTGGAGATATCACGGCCTAAGAAAGTCTGACTCCAGGATGAAAATCATTACTGGGCCATTTAATACCAATTGTTTAGATAAATTGAAACTAAATGGCGCCATCGTAGGGTTAATCATTCTGATGCAATGTGCTAATTGCATCAGAATGGAACTACATAACAAAGTTGGGTAGAGGAACAGTAATCTCGGTGATTGTGGTTTTTTCGTTATTTAAAAATTGTTTAATGATGTGTGTAACTTCAGGCGATACCATAAACAAGTTATGTCCGGCATTATGAATAGTCACTTGATGTAAATTAGATAAGCCACTTACTGCTTCAGCTTGAGATTTTACATAGGTGCGTCCATCCAAAGTACCTGTAAATAATAACGTCGGCACCGAGCTAATTGGTTTTTGCCTAAATTTATCGCCTAGGTCTAAATCAGGTATTTGCTGATTTAGATGAGGCATAGGAAAGTTTAAGTATTGGCCCAACAATGATGTCTTGGCTTGTTCTTCAACTACTGTGAGCCGCTCGTTGGTAATTCCGGATGCAACATCCATTGCTAAACTCATTAGGTTGAAAGAAATATGTTCTTGATTAAAGTAACCACTTTTAAGGGCAAGTTGAAGGACAGATTCTTGGCCATTAGCTAAGCCGTTATACATAGCTAAAAGTGGCGCAACCCCTCGTTGAGGATCAGAGATCATTCCTGAAGTCATTAATTGCATGTGACGTTTTTGGAATAGGAAATCTAAATGAGTTCCATCTTTTAGAGGAATTTGCGTTTTGATTGGGAGTTTATCTAGGTTCTCGAGCACATTTGTTATTAGTCCTATTATGTTGGGATACATTTTTGCTGCATCAGATTGTTGGTTGATAGCGGCTTGTAAACGTTGAAAATACGCTTCAGTACGAACTGGTAATTTAACGGTTTGATTGAGTCCTTCGGCACTGGCAATAACCACTTTGTGTATTTTTTCAGGCATCAATTTCAGTGCGGTTAATGCTAAATGGCTGCCATAAGAAATACCCCATAAGGTAATTTTTTCTGCATCAAAATGTTGACGTAAACTTTCTAAATCCAAGGCGTTTTGTATACTTGTATAGCCAAGTGGGTCTGCACCTTCTTTTTGCCAAAATGTAATACATTCCTTCGCTGCCAAACGGTGTCTTTTAGCTACCTCATTATCTGAAAGCGGTTCGTTTAAAGGAATTGTTTGACTGGAATTACATTTAGCGACGGTTTTCGAGGCGCCAGTTCCTCGTTGGTCGAGCGCAATAACGTCTCCGAACTCACGTAACGCCATAAATAATGGAAAACGAAAGTTAGGGTACTTAGCCGTTTTAATTCCTGAGCCGCCTGGCCCACCAGACAAGTAAATAATGGGGTGCCCAGGGGTATTGGAAGTGCTTGGAAATCTGACATATTTAATGGGTATGAGCCGACTATCTGCTTTATTGCGGTTCTCTGGAACCTGAATAACTCCTTCAAACGCGTCTGTGGTGACGCCATCCATAGTTGAAAATGTAATGCTTTTTTCGTTTTGAAAAGATTTAGAGTTTGCTTTTAAAGGTAGATTGATTAACAAAATTCCAGCGATAAATAGTATTTTAATTATTTGAGTCATGTTCATATTGAGTTCCTTGTTGGTTGATTAAAATTAAACAATATGAACTGACTTTGTGCTTTCTAAATTCTATTAAAGGTATTGATTTTAAAGATGAATTCTACGAAAGGTAGGTTATTTCCGGTAAACGGTGCTGTTAATAAACGTCCTATTTACTTATAGTATTTAGCATGAAAAATATTCCTTTAATTATTACCCTTATGCTCTTGCCAGCATTGTGGGCAAGTGAGACCGTTGCGCAAAAGTTTATTTCTGTCGACCGTCAGAATCTTATTACTTGTATATTCGATGAAGAGACAAATAATGAAGCGCTAATGAATATGCCTTCGTTTTCAGAGTCTAGTTGTAAGGAGGGAAGTGCTGCAGATTTGGATCCTCAGGATAGGCTAGTATGGGTCAAAGCAAACCTTCATATCCCCCATAATTATGTGAAAGAAAACCTGAGCTATGCTTTGTATCTGTTTGGTAAAACGTCTAGCGAGGTATACTTAAATAATCAAAAGTTAGGCTTCAATGGCACTCCAAATATTCAGCCAGACAAGGAGTTTGTCGGCAAGATGGATGTCAAATTTGTTATTCCTCAATACCTATTAAATGAAGGGGACAATGC
>NZ_JBPOFP010000030.1:0-44962 GCF_051252315.1 Paraglaciecola sp.
CATGGATTTCAGCGATAGCTAGCAGTTTAGCTGTAATAGGTATATTTTTGTTATGGAAGCAACTAAAAGCTGACCATGAACGTTCGAGAAGAGAAAAAGCAATCGAGTTAATATTAATGTGGGCAAATAATTTAAATGAAAATGCTACATCAGCTCGAAAATTTGTAGAAGAATTATCAGCAGAACAATGTAGGATGCTATTTAATCAAGAGCCTTTTTTTATAAATGAAAAATATCAACCATTATTTGAAAGTTGTTTTAAATCTGCAGTAACTCAGTTAGAAATTGATAAAAGAGAAGGAAAAATATTCTTAACTGAATCTGAGATTTCACATGTTAGATGGTTAACTGTTACATATTTAAATTCAATTGAAGGAGTACTGTCAGCGTGGAGGCATAATGTTGCAGATAAAGACATCATTTCAGAGCAACTTAGGTTTTTAATATCTCCTGAAAAAGGACATTATTTATTGAGAGACCTTAGGATCGCAGCGGGAGGAGCTAAGTCTTACCCGTCAATTGAAGCATTCGTTAAATGCATAGAAGAAAATAGTGATACATTTGCAGGTAAGAAAAAAATTGTTTAATTGCCGAGCAATTTTGGAAGTAAACAATACATATGCATGAAGCACATACCTAGTGTAGCAGCCATGCTTTTGATTTACCCGCGACTCCAACTTTCCAAATTCTAAATCGACTTGCCAGATGTCCAGGCATGGACGACTGGGCAAGGCGAACTGCTTTACATGGATGTTACCTTTCGCCGATCTGGCATATAAGGCTATTTATGAATTTGACTAGAAAATTGGTCGGAGCGCGGCCCTTTTTGTTTACTTTTTGCGGCTGTTGGGGAAAAGTAAATTAAGCCTCATGGATGAGGCTTAAGAAAAGGCATGGATGCCATAAGCGCAGAGCATAAGTGTCGAAGCCATGCTTTGTGAACGCAGTGAATAATCTTAGTGCGCGCAGCACATGCTCCATGAGCAAAGCGAATACTTTGCTCAAAAATAGAAAGTTACTCTTGGTAACTTTCTATTGAAGGACAAGAACAAATCAAATTCCTATCCCCATACACATCATCAATCCGATTAACCGATGGCCAAAACTTATTACGTGCCACACTTGCTACCGGATAAGCCGCAAGTTGTCTGTCGTAACTGCGCTGCCAGTTGTTATCACAAATATCATCTAAAGTATGAGGTGCGTTGAATAAAGGATTATCTGTGGCAGACCACTCCCCTGCTTCGACTTTGGCAATCTCTTGGCGAATCGACACCATAGCTTCGATAAATCTGTCCAGCTCAACTTTTGACTCTGACTCTGTGGGTTCAATCATCAAGGTGCCCGCTACTGGGAAACTCATAGTAGGTGCATGGAAGCCATAATCGTTTAAACGTTTGGCTACATCCATTTCGGTTACGCCACTTGATTCTTTAAGTGGACGTAAATCGATAATACATTCGTGAGCCACACGGTCGTTACGGCCACGATACAAGACTGGGTAATGACTACCCAATTTATTGGCAACGTAGTTGGCATTAAGCATGGCGACTTCGGTGGCTTTTTTCAGGCCTTGGCCGCCCATCATTTTGATGTACATGTAACTGATTGGCAAAATAGAAGCACTGCCCCAAGGTGCTGCTGAAACAGCCCCATGCTGACGTACTTGGCCGTCTCCAACGTTTTCTACCCCAACCACTTTGTGGTTAGGTAAAAACGGCGCTAGGTGAGCTTTCACGCCGATTGGCCCCATACCTGGGCCGCCGCCACCGTGTGGAATACAAAAGGTTTTATGTAAGTTTAGGTGTGACACGTCTGAGCCAATTGAGCCAGGTGATGTCACGCCCACTTGGGCATTCATGTTGGCACCGTCCATGTACACTTGGCCACCAAACTCGTGGACTATGTCGCACATTTCGCGGATGGTTTCTTCGTATACTCCATGGGTAGATGGGTAGGTGATCATGGCACAAGATAGGTTTTCACCTGCTTCTGAGGCCTTAGCTCGTAAATCGTCTAAATCCACATTACCGTTTTTATCACAAGCCACCACTACCACTTTTAAACTGACCATTTGCGCTGAAGCAGGGTTAGTGCCGTGGGCAGAGCTGGGAATAAGGCAAATGTTTCTGTGGCCTTGGTTTTTGCTCTCATGATATTTTTGAATGGTAATTAAGCCTGCGTATTCACCTTGTGCACCTGAGTTAGGTTGCATAGACAAGGCATCGTAACCTGTGATTTCAATTAACCATTCACTCAGCTCGTCCATCATCAGCTTGTAACCTTGAGCTTGATCTAACGGAGCGAACGGGTGAAGTTGACCAAACTCAGGCCAAGTGACGGGGAGCATCTCGGCCGTGGCATTTAACTTCATGGTGCACGAGCCTAACGAAATCATTGAGTGATTTAAGGCGAGGTCTTTATCTTCTAAAGACTTTATATAACGTAGCATTTCGGTTTCGCTGTGGTAACTATTAAATACTGAATGGGTTAAAAAGTCGCTGGTACGTTGTAGCTGAGCAGGAATAGATTGGCTGCCGTTTTGACCTTGATTGGCAATTAATTCTTTGTCAAATGCGTCTATGTCTAACTCGACATTAGCGCCTACAAAAGCTTGGTAAAGTGCTTGTAAATCTTCACGGGTGGTAGTTTCGTCTAGGCTAATGCCTAATACACCATCGATATCGGTACGTAGGTTTAATTGGCTGCTTAGCGCGGCGGAAACAATCTTTTGTTTGTTAGTACCTACTTTTACGCTAAGGGTATCAAACCAAGTATTGTTCACTAACTCAAAGCCTGATTTTTGTAATCCTGAAGCTAATATATCGGCAAATCTATGCACTCTTGAGGCAATAGTTTTTAGCCCTTCTGGCCCATGATATACCGCATAGAATGAGGCCATATTGGCTAACAATACTTGCGCCGTACAAATATTTGAATTGGCTTTTTCACGGCGAATATGTTGCTCGCGGGTTTGTAATGCCATGCGTAATGCTGGGCGGCCACGGGTATCTTTAGACACACCAATAATGCGCCCTGGTAATGAACGTTTGTAGCTGTCGCGAGTGGCAAAAAAGGCAGCATGTGGGCCACCGTACCCCATTGGCACGCCAAAACGCTGGGCGCTACCTAACACCACATCTGCACCGAATTCACCGGGAGATTTCAATACCACTAAGCTGAGTAAATCGGCAGCCACTGCCACCACGCCTTTGTTGGTTTGTACGGCTTTGATAATGGGCTCGATGTCGTTGACTGCACCTGTGGTACCGGGATACTGCAAAAGGGCGCCAAATATATTGTGCTCACTGGCCTCTGCGGCTTTACCCACAATCACCTCAAAACCAAACATGTCGGCGCGGTTTTGCACCACATCTAATGTTTGTGGGTGTACATCATCTGCCACAAAATAAATATTCGCTTTACGATTTTTAGATACGCGTTTAGCTAAGCCCATAGCTTCGGCTGCGGCTGTGGCTTCATCTAGCAATGAAGCAGAGGCCAATTCCATACCGGTCAAATCGATGGTGGCTTGTTGAAAATTTAATAACGCTTCGAGTCTGCCTTGGGCGATCTCTGGTTGATACGGTGTATAGGCCGTATACCAACCTGGGTTTTCTAACACGTTACGCAAAATCACATTGGGCGTTAAGGTGTTGTAATACCCCATGCCTATGTACGAGCGATTAATTTGATTTTGACCGGCCATGGCTTTTAAATCGGCTAGCGCTTGGGTTTCGGTATGCGCCTCGCCTACTTGAATAGGCGATGCCAAACGAATACTTTCAGGTACCGTTTGTTGCATTAAGTCGTCCAGAGAGTTTGCACCAATTGCCGACAGCATATCTGCCATTTCAACTTCACTAGGACCAATATGACGACGAATAAAATCCTGCTTTTGTTCAAGCTGAGATAACGAAAAATGAGTTAAAGACATGACTAAGTACAAACCTCAAGGTGGTATAACGGACAAAAATAAAGGCTTACGAATAAGCCCTTAAAAACAATTTAACTAACTGAAAACACTTATTCGTCTTCGATGCTGCCTTCGTAGCCTTCAGCATCTAACAAGGCTTCGACTTCTGCAGGATCTTCAGCTTTAATTTTGAATAACCAGCCATCACCGTATGGGTCTGAGTTAACTAACTCTGGAGAATCTTCTAGGTCTTCATTGACTTCAAGAATTTCGCCTGTGATAGGTGTATAAACATCAGAAGCGGCTTTCACTGATTCAGCCACGGCTACGTCGTCACCGACTCCAACTTCGGCGCCTACATCTGGCAACTCAACAAACACCATGTCACCTAATAACTCTTGTGCATGTTCGCTGATACCTACTGTAAATACACCTTCACCTTCAGGACGTACCCATTCATGAGTGGAGGCATAACGTAAATCTGTTGGAATATTACTCATTGTTGTTCCTAATAATTATTAACTAATTTTTTTGATACCAAATTGGCATAACGATTATAAGACACTTTTTCCATTACGGACAAAGCTAGGTTTAACTACATTTACTGTAACCCACTTTTTACGGATTTCCACTTCTGCTTGTTCTGTTACAGAAGCTGGTACACGTGCCATGGCAATACTATGGCCCAAAGTGGGAGAAAAGGTACCCGATGTGATGACACCTTCACCACCAGCAACCTTTACCGTTTGGCCAGCTCGTAGTACACCTTTGTCGGTCATGACTAATCCTACCAACTTATCTGTACCTGCCGACTTTTGTTGCTCTAGTGCGCTGCGGCCGACAAAGTCTCTGTCGGCTGGCTGCCAAGTCACAGTCCAGGCCATATTAGCGGCTAATGGAGAAATAGTTTCGTCCATGTCTTGGCCGTATAAGTTCATACCTGCTTCAAGTCGTAAAGTATCTCGAGCACCTAAACCACAAGGTTTAACACCCGCATCTAACAATTGTTGCCAGATGTCTGCAGCTTCTGCATTAGGCACCATGATTTCGTAACCCGCTTCACCGGTATAACCTGTGGTGGCAATAAACAAGTTTTCAGCTTGTACACCATAAAAAGGTTTCATGCCTGCTACCGCTTCTTTTTGAGCGGCAGAAAATAACTCAGCAGCTTTAGATTTTGCGTCGGGACCTTGCACGGCGATCATGGCAAACTCTGGGCGTTCGGTTATCGTCACATCAAATGACTTGGCTTGCTCTAGCAACCAGTTCATGTCTTTTTCACGTGTTGCTGAGTTCACAACTAAGCGATAATTGGTGCTAGAAAAATAATACACAATCAGGTCATCAACCACGCCACCTGCTTGGTTTAACATACCGCTATACAAGGCTTTACCTTTGTCTTGAAGTTTTAATACATCGTTGCTCAACAAGTAACGTAGATAGTTTTGTGCATCCACACCGGTGATATCAACAATTGTCATGTGTGACACATCAAACATGCCCGCAGTTTTGCGTACAACATGATGCTCTTCGATTTGAGAGCCATAATTAATTGGCATTTCCCATCCATGAAAATCAACCATTTTGGCATTAGATTCTAGATGTTTTGTATGTAAAACCGTTTTATTAGACATGTGCAACGCGACTCGTATTAAAACAATGGCAGCAGTATAGGCAGAGTCGAAACTAACAACAAATTGAAATATTTTATCTATACATAAAAATATATTATGTATATCTGTATAATCATAAATATATGTTAATTAATCATAGAGGCTGGTTTGAAACAACTTTCGCTAGATAATTTGCGCACCTTTGTCACTGTGGTAAATGAAGCCGGTTATGCCAAAGCCGGTGACATACTGGGAAAGTCTCAACCCGCTATAAGCGTGCAAATTAAACGCCTTGAACAACAGCTGTCTACGCGCCTTTTTAACAAACAAGGTCAAAGGCAAGTGGTTAACCATGAAGGATTAAAGTTATACCAAACCGCTCAAAAAATGTTGGCCTTAAACGACGAGTTATTTAGTCAATTTCAACCCACATTATTAAAAGGTAGAATTCGTTTAGGCATACCTAGTGAGTTTGCCACCACACTTTTACCTAGCATTATTGGTGAGTTCAGCAAGTTATACCCAGAAGTATCATTAGAAGTTACTTCTGCTTTAAGTAAAAGCCTACTCTCTAAAGACAATGAAAACGCCTTTGACTTAACCATGGCTTTGGTTAATCCCACAACTCATGTAGAAGGCCAAGTGTTGTTAGATGACAAACTGGTTTGGGTTAGCGACAAGTCTATTCCTTATACCAATAACACCATTTCTTTAGTAGTGGCGCCTGATGGCTGCGTTTATCGTACGCGGATCATCAACACCCTTAAACAACAAACTCAAGCTTGGCGAATTAGTTACACTAACGCCGACTTGAGTGGAATAACCGCTGCCATTCAGCAGGGATTAGGCATCAGTGCGTTAGCCAGAAGCAGTGTGCCGGCTGAACTAGATATTATTCAACACAAAAACCTGCCTGATTTAGGTTATATAAAAATTTGTTTGATCACCGGCAATACCCAACATCCCCAAGCTTGCGCTAAATTGGCCGAGTTTATTCGTTCTAAATTAGTGAAATAACCTGGGTACTGGTTAAATAACGTTGATGAAATTAATTTTAAGCATAAAAAAACGCCAGCTGTAAACAACTGGCGTTTTTAAAGAATACAGAAGTTATACGCCTTGTTTCGCCAACATGATAGCAAAACCAGTTACGACTAATAACAGTGAAAACATTCTTTTATGGTACTTTCCATGGTAATAAGCTTTACGTCGTTCCTTGAAAAACAAACCGTCAGAAAATTCATCTGATGTAGGTCCGTTGTCATTCAAATCGTGTTTCATAAACACCTCCCCAAAAAACAGACTATGCGATCAAGTTAATTATTATTAAAATATATGACCATCGGACAGAATAATACCCAATTAGTTCCATAAATAAAGCTTTTTTTTAACAAAACATTAACTTTTTATACAATGTTGCATTTTCGGGAAAATAGTCTACCCAAATTTCACGTTTAAACCGAAAATTCGGAAGTAATTGAAAAATAAGAGAGTTTTGTTTACCGCGATTAATCGTCTGACTTCATTCTTACGTAAGTCTTGTATTTTTTCTGTAAAAGTTTATCAATATAACGAGTTAATTTTATTTTTTGACTTAAGGCATTATCTAAAGCGTCGACTAACTCTGTGAGCATAGTTTTATAATAATCCACATCTTTGACTTCACCTTCTGCCGTAGGTAAATCTAAAATACTGGTAGATTGCCCTTGAGGACTAGCAGGAGTTGACTCTGCTGCTTGGACACTTTTTTCTGGACGAAACATTTCTTCAGAGACTTCCTTAATGACATTTTCAACCGCTTCTGCATCAAAGGTCTCTAACTCTTCAAGGAAACCATAAAGTAAAACCCTATCCATTAAGGTATTTATTCGACGTGGAACACCTGTGGTGAATTGATAGATGTTGTCGTAAGCCTCTTTAGAAAATAAATCTTTTTTTCCATCCCAGCCTGCGTGACTCAGTCTATATTCGATATAGGCACGGCTTTCTTCGTCGGTCAGTGGAGCCAAATGACAACTGGCCACTATACGTTGTCTAAACTGCTCCATATTGGGCGCACGTAAAATAGGTTGTAATTCTTCTTGGCCTAACAAAAAGCTTTGTAATAAAGGTTTACCGTCTGCCTGAAAGTTAGACAACATACGTAATTCTTCGATAGTTTCTAAAGGTAAGTTCTGCGCCTCATCCACTAATAACAACGCGCGTTTACCCTCTTTATGTAAACTCATTAAATAAGCTTCGAGGTCGTTCAGTATGTCGGTTTTAGTACTGCCTTTAGTGGGTACTTCAAACTTACTGGCCACCATTTTGACCAATTCGTCTGGGTTTAACTTTGGAGACACAATTTGCGCAGCGACTATATCTTGCTGCATTTGGTCCAATAAACTATTGGCAATAGTGGTTTTACCTGTCCCGATATCACCTGTTATCACAATAAAACCCTCGGCTTGAGAAAGTCCGTATTGTAAATAAGACATGGCTCGCTTGTGCCATTTACTGCCGAAGAAAAAGCTGGGGTCAGGTGTTAGTTGAAAAGGCTTTGATTTTAGGCCGTAATAATTTTCATACATGGTATTGAATCACTCGATCCGAAGATAATAAATTACATTTTTAGTGGCCTTAGCTTAAGCGATATAAGGCCTGCTTAGCAAACATTTATAATATTTTAGATCATACATTTTGATATATAGAAAGGTAATGGCAAACACAGCCGGCCACCACAAATAGGTGCCATATTGCATGAGTAAACCGAATAGACTTGGCCACATAAAAAGCCACCCCAACGGTATAACAAACGCCACCAGCCAATAACAACCAAAACCCTTGCGGCGTTAGCGCTTGATATAAAGGGTAAACAAAACCAATAGCTAACCACCCCATCAACAAATAGGTGAATAAAGATAGTCGAGGAAATCTATGGGTGAAAAAACACTTAAATGTCACACCAGCAATAGCTATACACCATATTAATATAATGGCTATTATGCCTAATTTTCCACCTAAGGTTAGTAACATAAAGGGCGTATAGGTGCCGGCTATCAATATGTAAATAGCACTATGATCCAGCGTTTTTAATTTAGCCTTTAATTTTGGTTGGGACACACCATGATATAAAGTAGATGACATAAACATCATCATCATAGATCCACAATAAACGACGCAGATTATTTGCGCGAATACCGTTTCGACTCGCATTAATAAAAACACTAATCCAACGAAAGCTGTTATTAGCCCAAAGCCGTGGCTAGCAACGTTTAACTTTTCTTCAGTATAAGAATAAGGTTTATCAAGAATAGACAATAGGATTCTACAGGTAACAGAGTTCTGCGAAAGAATATAACTCATTCAGCGTACACTTGTACACTGAAATACAAAAGTAGCTGAAGTAGTTCTACACTAGCTGTCGTTTATTGACTTATTTTTGTTAAACCTTAAGCTTAAATTTAATAACTTGTGAGTTAAAAAAAGAGAATCTGTATCAAAGAGGTAAAACAAGAAGACCACACTAACTTAGCTCAGAGTGCTTGGTATGTGTATATTATCGAAAATCGATTAGGCCACTACTACACCGGAATTTGTACTGATGTACAAAGGCGTTTTCAGGAACATAATTCTAGTGGTCCTAAATGTGCTAAAGCATTAAAAGGAAAAGGCCCTTTGACACTAAAATTTGTCAGCCAGGTTGACGATCACTCACAGGCATTAAAGTCAGAGATTTGGATAAAGAAACAGTCAAAAACCAACAAAGTAAAACTCGTCAAAAACCAATTAGTCGGCACTTCATTGAAAAATACACTGCCGAACAAGGATATTTATTAACATGCAAGGTTCCAACTCTACTTATGAAGAGCTTAAGACTTTAGGCCGTAAACGCTGGCAAAGTTTCTGTGAACAACACGGAAACGCACAATTTGATGAGCACCAAGAACAGATAGAGCAAGGGTTTACGTTAAGCGACTTTATTTTTGAACAATGCTCGACCAAAGCAGAGTGGGTAACTCAATTAATAGTAGAAAAACAACTATTTTTAGATTCGATAAACTTTGCAGAAGAACTGAAAATACACTTAGAAAAAGTAGAAGACGAGTTATCCCTGCATAAAACACTTCGCCAATTCAGAAATTATCACATGGTACGTATTGCTTGGCGTGATCTCCTTAATATACAAACTATTGAACACTCACTCGCACAAGTTTCAGAATTGGCAGTGCAACTCATTAACCAAACTAATACTTGGCTATATCAATCACTTACTCCTAGATTTGGTTTTCCTGAAGGAGAACATGGCCCACAACCTATGCTTATTTTAGGTATGGGTAAACTAGGTGGCAAAGAACTAAACTTTTCATCTGACATTGATTTGATATTCACATACGCCGCCCAAGGTGAGACCCGTAATGGTCGTAAATCCATTGAACATCAGCAATTTTTTATTAAGTTAGCGCAAAAACTAATTACCTCACTAAACCAAATAACTGCAGACGGCCAAGTGTACCGAGTTGACATGCGCTTACGCCCTTTTGGTGAAAGTGGGCCTTTAGTGATGCATTTTGATGCTATGGAAGACTATTACCAGGAACAAGGAAGAGATTGGGAAAGATACGCTATGCTCAAAGCGCGGATCCTTAATCCTCCTTGTGAGTACACACAAGAACTCAATAAGATACTTAGGCCATTTATTTACCGTCGTTATTTAGATTTCAGTGCGATTGAATCATTACGCATTATGAAGAATATGATCCAACAAGAAGTTAGACGTCGAGGATTAGTCAATAACATAAAACTAGGACAAGGAGGTATTCGAGAAGCTGAATTTGTAGTGCAAAGTTTACAACTCATCAATGGTGGTAGAGAACCAAGCTTGCAAATACAAAGTTTACAGGTAGCGCTAAAAGAATTGAGTGCTTTGAATATATTGCCTGCTAATAACGCTGAGCAAATCCTAGAAAGTTATTTATGGATGAGAAAAGTAGAACACTGTTTGCAACAATTTGGCGACAAACAAACCCAACTGTTACCCGATGAGCCAATCGATCAGGCAAGATTGATAACTATTTTAGGTTTCGATAGTTATACAGAATTTATGACCCATTTGCTTGCTCATCATGATGTCATTCATCAACAGTTTTCTCTACTAGTTAAGGAAGAGAGTACAGACACACAAAACTCATCAGACAAACTAGTACAAACCGCGCTTGATTTATGGCACTTAGAACTGGACTCAACAGAAGCTCAGCAGTTGTTTTTACAGCTAGCTGGAGAATGCCAAAAAAGTGTGTCTTCATCTGAATTTAGCGATGAATTTTTTCAAACATATTTTACTTTTAGAAGTAGCTTACAGAAAAAAAGGGTCGGACAACGTGGGTTAAGTATTTTAAATAACTTAATGCCACTGGTATTTAAGTTGATTTGGTCTTCAAAATCCTCTGAACCAATTAGCTTACAAATTAAAATATTAACCGTATTACAATCTATTTTAGGACGCACTGCCTATCTACAGTTACTGTGGGAAAACCAAGGGGCACTTGGTCAGCTAATTAAGTTATGTGATGCTAGCCCTTGGGTTACCGAACAAATCTCTAGGTTTCCTCTTCTGTTAGATGAGTTGTTAAACCCTGTTACCCTTTATCAACCTATCGAAAAAACCCAATATAGTGACGAATTACGTCAGTCTTTGTTACGTGTTGAACCAGAAGATTTAGAATTACAAATAGAAACACTGCGTCAATTTAAACTGTGCCAACAATTAAAAATAGCAGCGGCTGATATTTCCAATGTGTTACCCGTAATGCAAATAAGTGATCACCTCACCTACTTAGCAGAATCGATTATTCACCAAGTAGTGGACATTGCGTGGCAACAAATGACCCAAAAGTACGGCGCACCGACATGCCAAATAACCGGAGTAAAAACGATTCAAGATAAAGGGTTTGCTGTCATTGGATATGGAAAAATGGGAGGCTGGGAGTTAGGTTATGGCTCTGATTTGGATTTGGTGTTCCTACATAATTGCCAAGGAAATGAGTTAACCGATGGCAAAAAAGCAATTGAATCGGCCAGCTTTTATTTTAAGTTGGCCCAACGCATCTTGCACATATTTACTATAAAAACGGGCCTAGGCTGGTTATATGAAGTAGACATGCGTTTGCGGCCTTCTGGTAATGCAGGGTTATTAGTGTG
The DNA here is from genome assembly GCF_051252315.1 of Paraglaciecola sp. Lineage (GTDB taxonomy): Bacteria > Pseudomonadota > Gammaproteobacteria > Enterobacterales > Alteromonadaceae > Paraglaciecola. The sequence continues at coordinate 11,710 of NZ_JBPOFP010000030.1, forward strand.
TCATGTTAATGGCTTCATAGAATACCAAAAAAGCAACGCTTGGACCTGGGAACACCAAGCTTTGTGTCGAGCTCGATTTATCAGTGGTTGCGAGACAATTCACCAAGCCTTTTCTGACATCCGTTTATCCATATTATCGACAAGCCGAGAGATACCAGAATTAATCACAAATGTGATAGAAATGCGTGAAAAAATGCGCACTCATTTAGCCCAAGGTGATACGCAAAATATAGATCTTAAACAAGATCAAGGGGGCGTAGCTGACATTGAGTTTTTAGTGCAATTCATGCTGCTAGCGCATACTAGAAAATTTGCGCAATTAGCGTTGTGGACAGACAATGTTCGGGTACTAAAAACACTGGCTAAGTTAGAAATTATTAAGGAAGATGAAGCCAATACATTAATTCAAGCTTATCTAGAATATCGAAAAAATACTCACAGGTTAGCCTTACAAAATGGCAAGTTAGCCAAAGCAACTCACGAATTAACTGAGCATCAAAGCAAGGTCTCTAAGGTTTGGCAAAAATATTTAACTCCATAACAAATATTGTGCACGAGTTATATTGACCATGATAATTAGCCCAATCTTAACGACGGGCTAATGCGCAATATTTCTTCAAATAGGCTGTCGAGTTTTCTGTGATAACAAGTGAACGTTGTTTGGGACACATATAAGCTTTTACTTCGCCATCGAAATTAGCATCAATTGCGGTAGCGATCATTCTTAGGCTACCTAATATTGAATCGTCTAATTGAAAGGTGTGTTTAATGATAAAATCTTGATCTAACTCCCAGATAACTTGCATGCCTTCTGAAACAGCGTAATCGGTGATTGCACTGCGTAGCGTGCTACCGGATTTAAAAGAACGATGTTTATGTTCACCAACCCATCGTCCTGATGCTGGTTTTTGTAATCTTTCCATCTTTTTAAGACGGTTAGCTAAGGGTTCTTGAGGTGTTTTAACTCGAAGTACAAAGTCCCCCATATCTTCGACTAAGGGATCGCGAGACGTGAGTTTATAGTCCGAATAAAAGTTACTCATGCTGTCTGCTATCGACTTAGCCGGAGCGCCATCGGGTCTTACCTCGGACATACGAGTACTATTTAAATATAAAACAATGCCAGCAATGATCAAAATCAAGATTGCTAACAAAACATGTTTCATCCAAATCATAAAATTTGACTCACTTTTAATTTGCCCATAAGTTTAAAATGAGCATCTCATTAATCTATTCATACAAAGATGGCGTGTCTTCAGTTGGCCTAGTTTTAAACCTTTTATGCATCCATAAATATTGCTCTGGAGCTAGCATGATCATTTTCTCAATCATTTGGTTTATTCGGGTTACATCATACTTATCGTCACCAGAGGGGAAATTCTCCAGTCCTGGCATTATTTTAATTTTGTACCCGGTCTTAGTTCTTATTGAAGCCAAGAATACGGTTTCGCAATTTGCTTCTTTGGCGAACAATAACGAACCTGTTGTGGTTGCGGTGTCTGGCACTGCAAAAAAGGGGGTAAATTCACTTCTATTTCGACCATAATCTTGATCGGGCAAATACATACATAACTCGCCATCATTGAGCGCTTGAATCAGCCCTTTGACATTGCGTTTGTGGATCATATATTTATTCGAACGATTTCGTCCGTAATACTGCATGTATTCCATTAAGGCATTATTGTGTTTTCGATAAAATACAACAGATGGAAGATGTGACCCTGCCACTCGACACGAAAACTCCAAATTCATATTGTGAATAGCGTAAGCCAGTACACCTTTACCTTTGGCTTGAATCGCTTCTACGTGTTCATACCCTTCGTATTCAGCTTTTCTTGCTACTCGCCAATTCGGCCACCACCATCCCATGCTCGTCTCAAGAATCGCCATGCCTGCGTTGTCTAAATTTTGCTTGAGTATTTCTTCTCGTTGTTGTTCTGTGTAATCAGGAAAGCACAATTGCAAATTACGCTTAGCTACCAAATAGCGCTTATTTGCTAATACCTTCAACAACTTACCCAATAGCTTAGACAATATAATTTGTAACTTATAAGGTAACCAAGAAAGACTGTATAAAATAATAATACTAATCCAAGTTAACCAATATTTAGGTAACAAAAATGCCATTTCAAACTTCGGGGCGACAACCTTTTTTTGCTGCAAAACTAAACCTTATGAAACCATTTCCGCTATTGTAATCTAGTCTAGGTGCAAAGCTAAACTGACCAGACAACTTTTATTGCGAATTTATTAGTGTAAGTTAGGCGTATTATACTGGTTATCGAAAGACTTTTTAGCTAATCTAAGTATCTGAGTTAACAACTTGTTTATTTTGTTAATATCTATTAACACTTCTTTCAAGAGAACAAGTTGACAAGATCCAGCGTACAAACTCAATAATTTAAGTCTTAAGGTTACTTGTTATTAATCACGACAGTTCGTTTCATCACAAATTAAAGTTTCATGCAGCACAATTGTTATACGACAATAGTTTGCTCGGAATTTTATTCAGCTCTATAGCCAGTAGTATATTGGTGTTTATTTACGACAGCGGTGCAGAAGGAAAATTAACTTGGTGGATAGCCATTAACCTATTCATGTTTATCCGGATTTTTGACTTTATTGAATGGAAAGTTCGCGGTAAAAAAACGGTATCCAACGGTTCATTTGGGATTATTAGGTTTGGCACCGGTGCAATTGGTACGGCAATATTGTGGTCAATACACTCTTTCATTTACATGCCGACAATGGGAGTGGCTGAGTTTTCGTTTAACGCAATTGTACTATCTGCGTTCGCAGCTGGGGCAATTCCTTTATTATCTCCCAGTAAAATAATCTCTCTTGGTTATTCCCTTATTTTACTCGTACCTGTTGGCATTGTTTGTTTAATGTCAGAACAGGAATACCAACAATTTCTTGGTTACGTGATTTTACCCTCTGCTTTTTTACTCATTCCTATTTGTTATAAAATTTCTAAATTCACTCAAGATGCGATAAAACAAAAACATCAAAATGAAAACCTGATGGAAGCTATGAAACTCGAAAAGCAACGAGCGGATACGAGTAATAAAGAACTACATGCCGTTTCCTCGCAGCTTAATCAGTCTAATTCGGAATTAGAACAAGAAATTAAAAGTCGCACTGAACAGGTTTTGCGAATGAGTAATATAGACTCATTGACTAAGTTACTAAACCGCAAAACCTTTACCAGTAATTTAGAAAAACTAATCGAAAATGCAAAGGCTAAAAACAACCCACTGGCTTTATTGTTTATTGATTTAAATGGCTTTAAAAAGATCAACGATACCATGGGTCATAGAGTTGGAGATAGCGTACTTATTCAAGTTACCCAAAGGATTGTTGCCTTTGCTGAATTAAGCCGGGTCGGGCGCTGGGGAGGAGATGAGTTTTTAGTTGCCTTACCTTATAGTAATGAAGATACCGCCATGTCAATTGCCAGTGCCATAATCACGAGTATTGACCAGCCCATCTTTGTACATGGAAATGAATTGCACTTAACCGCCGCGATTGGTGTCGCCATCGCTCCAAAACATAGCACGTCAGCCACCGAATTAATTCAGCTTGCAGATTTAACTATGTGTGAGCAAAAAAGCACTTCCATTAATGCGCCTCGAATGTTTACCACTCATTTAAAAGAAAAAATCCAAGCTTCACAAAAAATACTTGAAGGATTACAGCACGCTATACACCGCAAACAATTATTTTTATGTTACCAGCCAATTATGTCGGCAGGTGCTCATGTTCCTTGGGCGTTTGAAGCATTGTTAAGATGGGACTTTAATGGAACATTTATTGGGCCAGATAAATTTATTCCCTTAGCTGAAAAATCAGGTCTGATTAAAGAAATTGGGGCTTGGGTACTTAATCGAGCCTGTATGGATGCAAAACATTGGCAACATTGTGCAGATGCCACCGTTTCAGTCAATGTGTCGGTGATTCAATTGATGGATGATGGCTTTATTCGTCAATTAGACCAATGTTTACAAAGTAGCGCTTTACCTCCTCACAGGCTGCACTTAGAAGTCACTGAATCTACATTTGTCGAAAACGAAAGCAAAGTATTATTAATTCTCGAGGAAATTCAAAAACGACATATTAAAATTTCTATAGACGATTTTGGTACGGGCTACTCGTCTCTTTCGCAACTACAAACGTTACCGGTTAATTATGTGAAAATTGACAAAACCTTTGTCGATAATATGGATGGTAAAGGCGAAGCCATTATTCGTGCAACTCAATTTATTGCGCAAGAGTTAAACTGTAAAACCATTGCCGAAGGTGTTGAAAGTAAAAATCAAGCTAATATGTTAGCGTCTATGGGTGTAAACTACTTACAAGGTTATTACTTTGCTAAACCAATGAAAAATGAAGATTTAATTATTTGGCAAAATCCTATCTCTAAATCCTCAGATTAAAATTCGCGAACGAGATTACAACATGGCGCAACTCTATTTTTATTATTCGGCAATGAATGCCGGAAAGTCCACTTCCTTATTACAATCAGCCTATAATTATGCAGAAAGAGGCATGCGTGCAGAAATATTTACCGCTGCATTAGATAATAGATACGGTGAAGGAAAAGTTGCTTCACGAATTGGCCTAGAGGCTAAAGCTCACTTATTCACACCTCAAACTGACCTGCTATCAGTAATTAAACAATTGGTTATCAAACAAAATATCGACTGCTTATTTATTGATGAAGCACAATTTCTTACAAAACAGCAAGTTCAACAATTAGTGCACGTAGTCGACGATCTCAATATTCCCATCTTAGCTTACGGTTTACGTACCGACTTTTTAGGTGAAACCTTTGAAGGCAGCCGTTATTTAATGGCTTGGGCGGATAAATTAGTGGAGCTAAAAACAATTTGCCACTGTGGCAGAAAGGCCACATTTGTAGTTAGGATAGATGAAAATGGTCAGGCAGCAAAAGAAGGTGAACAAGTTGAAGTAGGTGGAAATGATAGGTACGAATCAATGTGTCGCAAACATTTCAAAGACTTAGTTTGGTAATCACAATGAGTAAACAAGCATAAAAAAAGCCCCGTAGGGCTTTTTAAACATATTAATTTAAACTGTCACATTACAGGCGTAATGCTTTTTCACCTCTAGCTAAACCACAAACTCCAGAGCGTGATACTTCAATAATTTCAGTACTTTGGCTAACTGTATGAGCAAATGCATCTAGTTTATCGCTAGTGCCAGTTATTTGAATGGTATAGTTTGAACTATCCACATCCACAATTTGAGCTCTAAAAATATCTACATTACGTTTTACTTCTGAGCGTACTGACTCTGAACGAGTCGCCACTTTAATCAGCATAAGTTCACGTTCAACGTGAACACCGTCAGACAAATCAATAACCTTAATAACATCAATCAGCTTATTAACTTGTTTTGTGATCTGCTCAATCACTTTGTCATCAGCTTCAGTCACTATGGTTAATCTTGATAAACTTTTATCATCAGTTGGTGCAACGCTTAAAGAGTCTACGTTATATCCACGTTGTGAAAACACTCCCACTAAACGAGATAATGCACCTGGTTCGTTTTCCATTAATACCGATAATATTCTTCTCATTAGGTACGCTCCGTCTTACTTAAACGCATATCGTCCATCGCACCGTATTTAATTTGCATTGGGTACACATGTTCATTTTGATCCACTCGAATATCCATAAATACCAAGCGATCTTTTTCTGCAAAACAACGCTTCATCGCGTCATCTAACTCTTCAGGCTTATCAACTCGAATACCAATATGACCGTAAGCTTCTGTAAGTTTTACAAAGTCAGGTAAGGAATCCATATAAGAATGTGAGTGGCGACCTTTATAAATCATGTCTTGCCACTGACGCACCATACCTAAAGCTCGGTTATTAATTGAAATAATCTTCACAGGAATATTATATTGTAAGCAGGTCGCTAACTCTTGAATATTCATTTGGATACTACCGTCACCTGTTACACAAGCTACGGTTGCTTCAGGATGCGCCATTTGAACACCCATAGCAGCAGGGAAACCAAATCCCATGGTGCCAGCACCACCAGAATTGATCCAACGTCTAGGTTTAGCAAACGGATAATATAACGCTGCAAACATCTGATGCTGACCTACATCCGAGGTCACATAAGCGTCACCATTGGTATGTTTGTACAAAGACTCCACCACTTGTTGTGGTTTTATCTGATCATTATCTAATTTATATTCTAAACATTTAGTGGCACGCCATTGGTTAACTTGTTCCCACCAATGAGCCAAATTCTCTTTCTGAGCAGACTTATCAAAATCTTTTAGTCTATCGAAAAACTGCTCTAAAACAGTTTCAATCGATCCCACAACAGGAATATGTGCACTGACTGTTTTTGAAATTGAAGTAGGGTCGATATCTACATGTACAATAGTGGCATTTGGACAAAACTTGGCGACATTGTTAGTCACTCGGTCGTCAAACCTTGCACCTAAAGCAATAATACAATCTGCGTTATGCATGGTTTTATTTGCTTCAAATGTACCATGCATACCTAACATGCCAACAAATTGCTCATGAGTACCAGATACGGCGCCTAGCCCCATAAGTGTAGAGGTTACTGGGCAACCTAATAATTCCGCGAAACGAGTCACTTCCTCGCTAGACTCACTCGCTACCACTCCACCACCTATATATAAAACAGGCTGTTTAGCAGCTTTGATTGTATCGATAGCTTTCTTGATTTGTTTGTTATGACCTTTCAGCGTTGGATTATACGAACGCATTTGAATATTTTCAGGGAACACATATGGGTGTTCTTCTAAAGGATTAACAATATCTTTAGGTAAATCAATCACCACGGGACCAGGACGCCCCGTATTTGCAATGTGATAAGCCTTTGCGATGGCTTCAGGAATATCTACCGCTCTCTTTACCAAAAAACTATGTTTAACAATCGGACGTGAACAACCAATCATATCTGTTTCTTGGAAAGCATCTTCCCCAATATGCATGGTAGGTACTTGTCCAGACAGAACAACCATTGGAACTGAGTCCATGTAAGCAGTAGCAATACCAGTAATAGTATTCGTTGCGCCAGGACCAGAGGTCACAAGCACTGTACCAGTGTTACCAGTCGAACGGGCATAACCATCTGCCATATGGGCAGCAGCTTGCTCGTGTCTTACTAAAATATGCTCTACGTCATCTTGAACGTATAATGCATCATATATATCTAAAACAGATCCACCGGGATAGCCGAATACATGTTTTACGCCTACATCTTTTAACGCTCGCACAACCATTGCGGCGCCTGACATCATTTCCATTAGAAATTCTCCAGAAATTGGTGATTATTAAGTCAATGGCGGCACTATACTTGAGGGATTAGAAAGATTAAACAGTAAAACACAAAAAAGCGAGACATATATCCTAACACAGTGAAATATTAGGATAAACATACTAATTAAGCTTTAATTATACGAACAAATTAGGATATTTTACATGGTATTAACATAAAACAACTTTATAAAAACCAATCAACTTACTCGTCGTCTAATTCAATTTCAATATCGTTATCTTCGTCAACAATATCTTCATCTTCTAGACTCGTATTATGAGTGCCGTAAATATTTCCCAATTTTGGCCTATTGATACGTTTTTGATATTTTACCCAAGCTTTTTCAGTTGGGGTTTGAGGCTCTTTTTTCGCGAATGCTGCAGCGAGTAGTTCATTATCTTCTATTGTTTCTGGAGCAATAAGCCCGTCTACTAATGCAGCAATCAAACAACCAGATTGCACTAACGCTTTACTTTCATTAATCGAAAAATCCCCAGAACGGGAAAAACCATAAGGGTAATTTTTAGGATCGGCAAACATTTGACTAAGCAAAGTGTCTCTATTAAGTTTCGCCATAGTTTTTCTCTCAATAGCAAATATACAACACAAGGTTACTGAGCTAGCTAAGAAAATTAGCGCTCTAACATGTTTTATAAACCAAATTTGAGAACTTTCAATAGTGTTTGTATGAAACTTTTATTATTTTTCAAAACTAACTAAAGGTCTTAGTTATCGGCGCTTTTCTACCCACGCCCAAATCATTTCGCATACAACGGGTTCAATCCCTGTTGAATCAGTGACTTTTACAGCTACATTAACCTCTCCCTTTTCAGTAGTCTGCATTAATTCAATTTGTTTATCGGTCAAACTTGCCACTGCAGTCATATCCCCAGTAGCACGCTTAATGTATTGCAAATCCATACGTTTAATTAATGGTAATTTGTCACCAGGTAAATTAATCCCCACTATAAATCCAGTGCATGACTCTGCTAACAAAGCCGTCGCAGCAGCATGTACACTTCCTATATGGTTTTGGGCTTTTCGATAGTTTTTTTGTCGATAGGTCACGGATTTACAATCCGTGTGCAGCATTTCAATGCCAGTGGTGCCGGCCAACTTTACTTTGAAACGAAAAACTTTAGTGATTAACCAAGAGCTTAACCATGCTGGCCGGCGATTAGCAAAATCGACAAAGTTACGTAATGGGTTGGATTGAGGTTTTAATTGAGACATACACACTCCTGGTTAGACCAGTTGATTGTGCATTTAAAACTCAATTCATGCAACTCAAATACTTAGGCTTTAAGCGGAATATAATCAAAATCAAAGCCAAAACATCGAGGAGAAACCACTTTGAGTGATTCTGGTGTAGCAAAGAACTCTGGACAACCTATAGCAAATACACCAACTCGTTGACCATATTGTAAACGCTCTGCATTGATTGGTTGTGATGTCTCATACTCAACGATAACAATTAGATCAGGCACACTTGCAATAACCTGCTCTCCAATTCTTGCCACTAAGTATTCGTTTTTGATGTTCACGGTTAATGCATCTTGTGAATTATCAAAAGCTTCGATTCTTGCTTCACCCACATCAAAACCATCAATGACCGATGATTTATTGTCTGTGACCTTCCCTGTATACAACAAGCGGCATGCACCATACACAGAACTCTTAAATAACGCTTGTAGAGGATCGAGTAAAGACTCCGCACAGCCTCGATTTTTACGTAATAATCTACCTAGCTGAATGGAAAAGCTAACCGTGCCTTCAACAATGGCTGACTTGAGAAACGCTCCTGTCATAGGATGTTCTGCCGTTAGCAACATACCACCTGATGCTTGGGTTAACGCCCGTATGTGCCGCTCATAAGTATGGGTATCTTTGGCTGAGTAAGAAGTAATATTTCCGGCGTAATCTAATGATACCGCGGGTGTGGGACAGGCGCCTTGGATGGCATATGTCATCATCTGAGCTTCAGGAAGCGCTCGTCCCATACCATCGCCGTCGACAACAGGAATTCCTTTTGCGGCTGCCGCCATAATAGGTACAAGTGAATTAGCTCCGCCAATTTCAAAGGAAATAACCGCATCTACAGACTTTCCGGTTAGCTCTTCATAAGCGTTCAACACATCCAGATTGTCATCCATTGAGGGTAATAATTCGAGCCCAACTGTTGGCGCCCCAACGCCTCCAATTGTAATCACATGTGCATCGTCTTCGAGCTCCTGCACTTTAATTAACTCAACGGGTCCGTACTTTTTTAACACCTCTGAAGTCAGTAGCTGGGGAATATATGGATCACCACCACCACCCGTTGCCAAGAATACTGCGCCTAATGCCAAATCGTCTAACAGGGTTTCGTCAAAAAACATAAAAGCTCCTTTGCTTAAGACTGAGTAAGGTTACATAGCGCAGCGACATCGCCCATCACCTTTATTCTAACTTTAGTGCTGGCACCATCCATGTACGGAATGGCAGTTTCCTCAATTTCGGCAACTTTTACAGAACTAGGCTCAGCGCCAGCTCTGACTGCATTTCTTGTTGCCTCTTCAGTGACAAGGGTTATAGCTTGCTCGCGAGTCATAGTTTGGTATGACAACATCCTTTCACTCTCTCCACTGATCTGGGCGATAGATGCCCCAATCGCGTTTGCGACCTCTGCATGTTTTGGTCTGATTACTTTAGAGGCCGAAGCTAGTTCACCGCTGACCAATACACTGCCGCCTCCAACTAAAATAACAGGCATAGGTTCACTACTTAGTTTCATCATATCGATTCCAAGATCTAACATAGACTTCATTGTTGCCTTTGCTTTTTTAATGACCTGTTTATCGATATTAGCCACAGCTTGGTTATTCCCTACTTCTGCGTCGCCGGCAGCAACCACTATATCTGTCGCGGTAAGCGTATCACCGCCAAAAACAAGGCCTTCAGTGACAAGTTTATGCCCTACAGATTTTGGGCCAATTTCAACTCCATCAGCTGAAACAATACTGCCTCCGCCTAAACCTAAAGCTTTGATATCAGGCATACGAAAATTTGTTCTTACGCCACCTACGTCAACAATAGCGCTGGACTCCCGAGGGAAACCATTTTGTAACACCCCAATATCGGAAGTAGTGCCACCAATATCCACAACAATAGCGTCTTGCATTCCCGTCAATTTACTCGCACCGCGTAAAGAGTTAGTTGGTCCTGATGCAAAAGTCAGTGCCGGAAATTGTTTAACAAATTCGACATTCATTAAGGTGCCATCATTCTGACTGACAAACACTGGGCACTGTATTCCTAATTGCTGAATAGCTGATTCAAAAGCCTGCACCACTTTGCCTGCAAAAGGTAATAAAGAGGTATTTAAGATGGCGGCATTTTCTCGTTCTAATAAACCAATGCGGCCAATTTTATGAGATAGAGTAATATTGGCATTTGGGATTGCATCTAATATTTTCTGCGCTACAAGTAGCTCAGGCTCTGGATTCATTGGAGAAAAAACCGAAGATATAGCCACATTCTGCAGACCTTTTTTTATCAAATCTTGTATGACAAAATTAATCTCGTCATCGTCTAATTCTGCCACCGGCCAATTGTCATAAAGGTAACCGCCCTTGAGCATATATTTATGATTACCCAGAATAGTCACCAAATCTGATGGCCAATCTGTCATTGGCGGTAACCCCTTTCCAGAAGGTAGCCCAAGTCTTATAGCCGCGACCTGTGATAGTTCTCTTCTTTCAACCACAGCATTGGTAAACTGGGTTGTTCCAATCATAATTGCTTCTATTTGCTGGTCGGTAACACCACTATCTTTTAATAAACTATTTAAAGAATTTAATATACCGGTTACCACATCGGCTGTTGTTAAGGCTTTTATGGTAGCTAAAATTTCGTCGCCATTAATCAAAACAGCATCCGTATGCGTGCCGCCCACATCAATTCCGATACGCATAGTAAACTCCTAAATTAAAGATTAGACCCAACGTTTTTTGGAAAAAGTTTTGCTAATATCCCATACAATAAACCTGTGACTATTACTGCATCTAAAGCAGTAATACTGGTTATTGAAGGAATAACAGAAGAATTGTCAAATACCGCAATACCTGAACCCACCAGCCATGCAACAAAAGCCGGCAAACTGAATTGAATATTTTTAGAAAGATTACTCACAGTGTATGCGTGTTTTTTTATAACCAGAAAATCAACAATAATCACCCCTGCGACAGGGATAAATATGGCACTTAAGAAAACCAAGAATGTAATGAAAAAATCTAAAATGTTAAAAAAGGCAGCGATGACACCAATCAAGCCAAATAAACAGATATAAAGGTTTCCTTTAACTTTTGGGAACGTCGCTTCTACGCTTAACATAGTGCTATATAAATTAAGTGAATTTAAAACCCAACTACCGGCAATAACAATGGTAAAGGCAGCAAACCCCAAACCTAACCCTAACATTAAACTCAGTATTTCAGTTTCTCCAGAAGCGGCAGCAGCAAAGCCTGCCACGACCAACACAATTAACTCCACCACCATATAGGACCAAAATGCTGTGTAAGCCCCACCACGCCAATGCCGACTAAAACGGGTGATATCAGGCAAAATAATTGCACCAATTATAATGCCACCAACAATGGCACCAACCCCGTCACTTAAACTTAAAGTTACGCCTTTTTGCACATTCCAATAATCAACAAAATCTAGCTGACTTGAAGCGGCCCAATACATGACTCCTGTGACTATCGCTAATATGGGTACCATAATTGAAGCGATAACATTAATAGCCTTAAAACCAAAAATGGTAGTCGTTACCATACAAATACCAGCCGCCACTTCAATCATCCAATGAGGAATAGACATGGCAAAACTATCTTCAATCAGTCGACTAACTGCACTAGCAAACAAATCAATATTGACACCAAACCAACCAATCAAAGACAAAGCAAAAGCAATGTTAACCACTCCCGCACCTTTATCGCCAAAAGCGATTCGTACGAGTAGATATGAGCTCATACGAGTTTTAGCCCCTATTGCACCCATAGTCGCGCCAATGAGTGTAAGTAACAAAGAACCAATTAAAATAGCCATAAGCGTATCTGGAACAGACAAGCCTTGATATACCTCGAGGCCGCTTATAAAAGTAGGTAATGAGAAAGCAACCATGGCAGAAACGGCTGCAACTCTAGGCCAAGGCAACAATTGTTCTTTTGCTATGGGTTCAGCAGAATATTCACTTTGACTACTCAAGTTCACTATCCTTTTCTAACGTTTATCTATCATGACTTAATAGTAAAACAACCCAGAAAAAATATTCTTTCTAATTAATATCTTTAATAAAAAGAATGTCTTTATTTGGGCAACTATATCAAAATAGTATTTTTGTAATTAACAGGCGTACTGTGGCAAACATGAAAAATAAAAAGATCGTCAAGTTAGATACAATCAATAAAAAAATCATCATGACCTTACATAAACAAGCTGACCTATCCAATCAAGAATTAGCCGAAAAAATAGCGCTATCACCCAGCGCTTGTTTTCAAAGAACTAAAGCCTTAAAAGAAGCAGGTTACTTTGTAAACTCTCAGTCAGAAATGGACTTAGATCGTATTTGTGAACATGTATTAGCCTACGTTGAATTTAAGCTAATTAACAATACTGCACACGGACGCAAGGCGTTCGAAAAAGAAATCAATCAAATCCCCGAAATCATGGACTGTTTAAGAGTTGCTTCAGATATGGATTACATTTCTTTTACTTGTTTTCCAGATGTCAAAGCACTTAATGATTGTTGTAATGACCTAGGCAAAAATCCCAATTTAGGCATAAAAGACATAAAAACTCGGGTAATATTAGAACGAGCAAAATGGTATCTGGGTTACCCACTTGAAAAGCTCAAGTGGATTGAATAATTATTTATTAAGCGGAGAGCACTTTGCCTTCAGAACACATCAAAAAATTACATATTGCCGCTCAACAGCATATCAATCGAGGCCAGCTAAAGCCTGCGCACCAAGCTTGTGTTCAAATATTAAAAATCCAACCTAAACATGCAGATGCTCATTTTTTGTTAGGAATGATTGCTTTAAACATGCAACAAATGACCAAAGCCATTGAGCTAATTCGTTTCGCTATTAACCAATCGCCCAACAATCCAGAGTATTACGCATTCCACGCTAGAGCTTTGTCATTAGTCAATCGATATCCAGAAGCAGAAAGTGCGGTACAAGAAGCATTAAAATTGGGTACAGACAATCCTATGGTGAATGACACGCTGGCTGTCGTATTGAGCCGTTTAGGTGAGCATAAAAAAGCAGTGCCATTATTTAATAAAGCAATTAAACAACAACCAAACAATCCAAGTTTCTATTACAACCTTGCTGCTTCCTTAAAATTTACCGGCGAGTTTGAACAAGCTCAAGCCGCATATGAAAAGGTTATTGAACTTAAACCCAATTATTACCAAGCTCATTCAGCTCTAGCCGAATTACAAGTGGCCACCAAAGAACAAAACAACCTAGTTCGATTGAAAGCTGAACTAGACAAAGTTGCCAATAATGTCGATGGGAAATTGCATTTATGCCATGCCATGGCCAAAGAGTTCGAGTGTTTGCATGAATATAACCAAGCCTTACATATTTTAAAGCGCGGTAACGCAGCAAAGAAAAACCAACTTGGCTATGACATTGAACAAGATAAAATGTTGTTTACTGCAATGAAGCAATTATTCGATCATGAGTTTGCCGCTCAGCAAGTTAGTGATTGTCAATCCACACAACCTATTTTTGTATTAGGCATGCCAAGATCTGGCACAACTTTAGTTGATCGTATTCTATCGAGTCATTCCAACGTTATATCAGTGGGCGAATCTCAAAACTTTGGTGTCGAGTTAAAAAAGCTGGCAAAAACGCCTTCCAGACAGGTATTAGATCTAGAGACCATACAGGCCACTAAAAATATCGATTTCACTGAGCTGAGCAAACGATATCTTAAAAGTACTCAACCTACTCCATCAACTAACGCCAGCCAAACATCACATTTTGTTGATAAAATGCCACTCAATTTTTTGTATATCGGCTTAATTAAAAAAGCCCTACCCAATGCCAAAATAATAATCTTAGATCGACACCCAATGGACGTCTGCCTAAGCAATTTTAGAACATTATTTGCCGTCAATTTTTCATATTACAATTATGCCTATGACCTAAAAGATTCTGGGCAGTATTTTGCCTTGTTCAAAGATTTGATGAAATTTTGGCAATCAATCTATGGCGATAGTTTATTAGAGGTTTCCTACGAAAAACTGGTTGAAAAACCTGAACAAGAAATTAGAAAGATACTCAGTTATTGTAATTTAGATTGGCAAGAAAGCTGTTTAAACTTTCACGAAAACCCAGCTTCAGTTTCTACTGCGAGTAGCGTGCAAGTCAGGCAACCGATGAACTCAAAATCCATTGGTCGCTGGCAAAAGTACGGAAATGAACTCGATGAACTTCAACAATATTTAACTGAAGTAGGCTTAATGTAATATTAACTTTATGAACTTTAGACACTAAAAAGGGGCTATTAAGCCCCTTTTTTCTGCGAGAAAATGGTAATTAGTCACCAAAATTATAAGTGAATTCTACACCTACTGTTCTTGGTTGATTGATGTAACGACCATAAGATCTCACATCAAAGCCATTTACTTTACGAATTTCCTCTCTACCTGATCGAGTAGATGTTACCGCATATTTATCGAATAAATTTTTGGCATATAAAGTGACATCCCATACATCGCCAGAAAGAGTCATAGATAAGTTGTGTAAGGTATAACTAGGTAACTTTTCTCCAAAATCACGTAAGCCTACTCTGGTATATATATCACCTGTGTAGTTCATACCGTAGTTTACCAACAGTGGCATACCATCAAATACTTCAGTGTCGTACGTAATACCGTACGAAAATGAATGCTCCGGAGAACCTGGTAATCTGTCACCAATGAAAGCATCGTCACCGTCAACTAATCCTGGCTCATCTGAGTCCAACTCGGCATTTGTATAGGCATAAGAACCTTGGGTAGATAAACCATTACCTAACAAGGCCTTCATTGACAATTCCAATCCTTGAGACTTAGCTTTACCACCATTTACCGTAATAGAAAGCCCACCATTTTCAGTCACATCAGCTATTTGTATATCAGTCCAATCAATGTAAAAAATTGAACCATTCACAATTAGGGTGTTATTTAACCAAGTGCTATGGATACCCAATTCATAGTTTTTGGTTTCATCTGGAAGAATAGGAACTTCTTCAGGTAAAGCACATAACGCCTGCCCTTGGTTACCAAGATCTTCTGCGGTACATTCCGCTACGGAGTTGACTCCACCAATTCGATAACCTTCACTGGCAGTGAAATATACCAATGCATCATCTGTTAAGTCATAACCAATATTTAACTTGAATAAACTACCATCATCTTTAGCACCATTTGTTACCAAGTTTGGGGCTATTTGATCTGAAGGAGCACCATATAAAGTTTCTAATAGTGGTAAATCAAAACCTTGGGTAACATCTGTTTCATATTCATAGAATCTAGCTCCTAAAGTCACTGACAAAGCATCCGTTACTTCATAACCTATTTCACCAAACAAAGCGCTTTCTTTCAGCACGCCATTAAATACTTCATAATATTCTAGATTGTCAGGACGAGACACACCATAAAACTCAGGAATACCTGGTGTGAATTCTTCACTAGTATTAAAGGCATCTAATTTATTGTAGAAATACCCAACAATCCAAGAAAGTGCATCATCAGATGTAGACACTAAACGAAGTTCTTGTGTAGTCGTTTCATCTTCTTGAATTTCACGAGTAAATGACGTGAACGAAGGAAACGACTCATATCCGTATTCAAAATCTAATAACAAATCCGTTTGGTCACGTTG
Organism: Paraglaciecola sp.; assembly: GCF_051252315.1. Taxonomy (GTDB): domain Bacteria; phylum Pseudomonadota; class Gammaproteobacteria; order Enterobacterales; family Alteromonadaceae; genus Paraglaciecola. The sequence goes on from NZ_JBPOFP010000030.1 coordinate 27,965, forward strand.
TCCTAATTCATCATACTTTGAGATCCCAGTCGCAGACACTAATTCAGCAAATCCCAAGTCGTAACTCATTTCTAAACTAATCAAAGAGCTTTTTAAATTATTTGGTTCTTCAACACGTAAACCTGACTCGTAAGGCCCAGTGTTAAAAGACTCTTGATGAACTAAACTACGACCTTCGATATCTTGATCTTGATAGTAGTAATTTAGGTTGGCTTCAAACTCATCGGTAGGAGTCCATCTTAACGAGACGCGAGCACTATCTGTACTTTCACCATTCGCATCTTTCAAATATTTTAAATTTTGGTCGTATTCGCCTGCAGGTGGCTGAGGATTTGACACACCAATTTCTTGCACTACATAAGCGTAATCAATAAAACCGGGATCTTTTAAATGTTGGTAACTAGCTCGCAATGCCAATACATCATCAATTAAAGGCACATTTATTAAGCCACCAAATGTACTACCAATAGAATCACTTTGAGCAGTGTCATTAATGTCTCCGTATACACTCCCTTCAAAAATATCCATTTCTGCTTTTTTAGGTATGTAACGAATAGCCCCCCCTAATGTGCCTGCGCCGTATAAGGTTCCTTGTGGCCCCATCAATACTTCTACACGATCGACATCAGTTAACTTCATGTCTAGGTATAAAGGTATTTCACCTAGGTAAGTTGCAACCGTTCCACCACCGTCATTAGTAGCAGTAGGCCCCAAAGAATCAGTATTTAAACCCCGTACAATAATGGTATTACTATTTCGTCCACCTTGATCAACTATAGTCAATCCAGGCACCCACTTTGCGATATCCACTAAACTTTCTACTCGGTCTCGTTCAAGTTGAGTGGCGCTTAAAGCTGTTATATTTACGGGTACATCCTGTACATCATTAACTCGACGGGTCCCTGTCACAATGATTTGTTCAAATTCTTCAACATTACTTTGCGACTCTTGAGCATTGGCTGACGTTTGTAAAACAAACGTTGAAGACATAGCTAAAGCAATGGCCGAATATTTAAATAAGTTTTTTTGTGTATTCATGTGTGTTCCCAGAAAATCGGTACAACTATATTAAAAAAATGTGTAGTGCAGATTCTATGCCTAAAGCATTCAGATTTCCCTACAAAAAATACTTCAAATTGTAACCAAAATGCATGTTTAGCTATTTATTATGCAACCAATTGTAAATACACAAAGAGAGGCTTTGGTTTCTGTTCAGAACCATGCTTTAAAATTTTAATGTATATCAACTGGTTAACTGGGAATGCCCGATAATGGACATAGGTATCCTTTACTTGGTGCACACAAGAGACGAATAAATATTCAGTTTTAAATTAATTAAAAAAAATTTGGAGTTTATACAAAGAAGATAAATATTGGAGCGGGAAACGAGATTCGAACTCGCGACCCCAACCTTGGCAAGGTTGTGCTCTACCACTGAGCTATTCCCGCAACAAATTTACTAAACGTCTTAAACTAGAGATGCCTAAAACGGAGGCGCATTTTACAAAAAATTATATTTGATGCAAGTAATAAATAGTCTTTTTTAAAATTTTATTTAAATTTGCCTAATCTCTAAACAAATTTAAATGGTAAACACATGTTCACGGTAATAAACCATTTCAGCGATAGACTCTCGAATATCATCCAATGCCAAATGCACACCCTTTTTATGAAAGCCTTCTAATAATTCAGGTTTCCAGCGCCGAACTAATTCTTTTACCGTACTCACATCGATATTTCGATAGTGAAAGTATTGTTCCAACTCAGCCATGTACTTAACTAAAAATCGACGATCTTGGCCTATGGTGTTGCCGCAAAGTGGAGACACACCTTTAGGTACATACAATTCTAAAAATTGAATAGTTTGCTGAACTGCTTGCTCTTCACTCACTGTACTTGCTCGACAACGAGCTGTTAATCCAGATTTGCCATGTACGTCGATGCACCATTGACTCATGTTATCTAATATCTGATCACTTTGATGGATGGCCAAGACAGGCCCTTCGGCTATGACATTTAAATTTTTGTCAGTAACGATAGTCGCAATTTCCAAGACAACGTCAGTTTCTGGCTCTAGCCCGGTCATTTCCATGTCAATCCAAACTAAGTTTTCATTGTCTATAGACATTGTGGCTCCTACGGCGCGATAAAAAGAATTGCTAATACTATTTGGTATAAAACGTTTCAAACGTTAACATGATACTCGAAACTCAACGGGCACTATATATAAACGTGGCAAAAAAACCAAAACTTACCAAAAAACAGAAAAGACAAGTCTCTGTTAATCGCTCAAAACGCCTTGCTAAAAGTTCTGATCAAAGCGAAATGGAAGATAACCAATTTGAAGAACAACAAGTTGGCCGAGTTATTGGTAGATTCGGTAAACATGCCGATGTTGAAGATCAACAAGGCATAGTTCATAGATGCCATATGCGCCGAACTATCACGAGTGTCGTTTGTGGAGACCAAGTGTTGTTTCGTCCTGGCAAGGACTTATCACTCAGCATTAGTGGCATTATTGAAGCGGTTGAAGATAGAAAGTCAGTACTAACACGTCCTGATTTTTATGATGGTGTCAAACCTGTTGCCGCCAATATCGATCAAATAATCATTGTGAGTTCTGTATTACCTAGTTTGTCTTTAAACATCATAGATCGTTATTTAGTTGCCTCGGAAGACGTCGAGATAACACCCGTTATCCTATTAAACAAAGTTGAGATGTTAACTTCAGAGGAACGTGCTGAAGTAGAAACGCAACTTAATGTTTATCGTGATATTGGTTATCAAATTGTATATACCAGCTGTAAAACACTCACAGGTGTAGAACAACTAGCTGCCTGTTTAAAAGACAAAGTTAGCGTTTTCGTTGGTCAATCTGGCGTAGGGAAATCGAGTTTAATTAATGTACTGCTTCCTGATGCAGACGAAGTTATAGGTGATATTTCAGATAATTCGGGACTTGGACAACATACCACTACCACTGCCAAGTTATTACATTTTCCTGCTGGCGGAGACTTAATTGATTCACCTGGAGTACGTGAGTTCGCTCTTTGGCATTTACCAACTGAAAGATTAACCAATGGTTTTATTGAATTTAGAGACTATTTGGGTGGCTGTAAATTTAGAGACTGTAAACACCAAAACGATCCTGGTTGTGTACTAAAAGAAGCGGTAGAAAAAGGAAAAGTTAGCCAGCAACGATACCAAAGTTATCATAAAATATTGTCTAATATGGATGAATTACGGCCTTCACACGCTAAGCCTTAATCTCGAATCCCCTCTCTTTTACCTAGTAAAATTAAGCCCTATAAATTTAACTACCATATAGCCTATTGAACTTAGCTTAAACCACACAAGCACTATTATTTAGGTACAATTCTTCTCGGTAAAATAGTTTATTAGGACGTCCCCTTGTTAGATTCTTTAAAGATTGCATTGCAATATATCATGCCCAAACACTTATTATCTCGATTAGTAGGTACGCTTGCCGCAGCTGAGTTAGGCGCATTCACCACGGCATTAATTAAACTATTCATAAAACAATATAAAGTTGATATGAGTGAGGCTCTAGACTCAAATCCAGAGTCATATAAGTCTTTTAATGACTTCTTCACTCGTGAACTACGCCCTGACGCAAGAAATATTTGTGCTGATGAAAACCATCTTGCGATCCCCGTAGATGGCGCAGTCAGTCAATTGGGTGACATTAAGCACGATGCAATTTTTCAAGCTAAAGGTCATGACTATAGCTTAACCACCTTATTAGGTGGCAAACCTGAAATAGCCCAACCATTTTTAGATGGTAAGTTTGCAACGATTTATTTATCACCAAAAGATTATCATCGAATTCATATGCCTATTGACGGCCAGTTAACAGACATGATTTATGTGCCTGGCGAACTATTTTCAGTGAGCCCACTGACAGCTGAGCGAGTACCAGGTTTATTTGCCAGAAACGAACGTGTAGTAGCCATCTTTGAAACTAAAGTTGGCAAGTTTGCCATGGTACTAGTTGGAGCCACCATTGTTGCCAGTATAGAAACAACATGGGCTGGTACAGTATCGCCGCCCGCTGGAAAAAATGTTCAACATTGGACTTACCCAACTTCAGGTGACAACTCTGTATTCATTGAAAAAGGCCAAGAAATGGGCAGGTTCAAATTAGGTTCAACCATTGTTGCTTGTTTCGAACCTGATGCAATTGAGTTAGCTGAACTTAGTGCTGGAGACGTAACACGCCTTGGCGACGTTTTTGCAACTGCATTGAAATAAGCTAGTGGATCCTGTTAAGAAAAGCCTAATATCTTTACACTTTACTGTTGTACTGCTAGGTGCCACTGGGCTGTTCTCTAAAATCATTCCATTATCGGCCATCGACATCACGTTTGGTCGTTCGATCATTGCTTGTATAATGTTAGTAGCAATCGTCAAAATAACCGGTCGTAGGTTATCCCTATATAGTGCTAAAGATTATTTGGTTGCACTGATATTGGGTTTATTAATGACAGCCCATTGGGTCACGTATTTTGCAGCCATGCAATATTCTTCGGTGTCTGTTGGTATGATAGCCCTTTTTACCTTTCCCGTAATTACAGTATTACTCGAGCCATTTTTCGAAAAAATACGTTTAGTTTGGCAAGATCTGTTAAGCGCTTTCATTGTATTGTGCGGCATTGCTTTACTCATTCCAGAAATATCGCTAAGTAATGACACTACTTTAGGCATAGTGATCGGTATAGTTTCCGCAATATTGTATGCTTTTCGTAACTTAATTCACCGTAAGCATTTCTCTCACTACTCTGGTGCACACGCAATGGCCTACCAGACATTAGTGATTTTTGTATGTTTGAGCTTTTTTTCTTCAGACCAATTGTATGAAGCTGATCAACACACTTATATTTGGCTTTTTGTGTTAGGCACTATGTTAACCGCCTTTCCACATGCCCTTATCGCCGCAAGTTTACGTCACTTGCGAGCTAAAACCTTCTCCTTAGTAGCCTGCATGCAACCTTTCTGGGGTACTATCATGGCTATTATCATTTTGAATGAAAATCCCAATTGGCAGACATTTTTAGGTGGCATAATGATTGTCTCTGCTGCAATATACGAAACCTATAGCGCTCAAAAATCACACAAAAAATAATTCCTGACAAAGGATAATATTCGTTATGTTAGTTTTCGCCCACAGAGGTGCAAGTGTCGATGCACCAGAAAACACACTACTAGCCATTCAAGAAGCCATTAATCAACGGGCTCATGGTATCGAAATAGATGTTCAACAGGTTGGCAACGAGCTTATTGTTTTTCATGATAGGGTGCTGTCTAGAACCACTAATGGCAGTGGTTTATTAAAAGATCACAATTTAACAGAATTACAAAAATTAGACGCCGGATTAGGTCAAAGAATCCCTACTCTTTGGCAAGTTTTAACACTCATAAACGGTCAGTGTTTACTGAATATTGAAGTGAAAGGAGCTGTTAGCCCAGAGCTATTAGACTCCTATATTCAACGCGCAATCCAGCAACTAAACTTTTCGTTTGAACAATTTATTGTGTCATCTTTTGATCACCACTTTTTAAAAGAGTTTAAAACTTACACTACAGATATTCGAATTGGCGCAATTACAGCGAGTAAACCGCTGCAGTATGCTGAATTTGCTGAAGAGTTAGGCGCCTACTCTGTCAATATCGACATGACGGTCCTGGATAAAGAATTTGTAACGGATGCTAAAAATAGAGGATTAAAAATCATGGTGTATACCGTAGACAACCCTCAAGAATTGCAAAAACTGTTAGCTTGGAAGGTCGATTGCGTATTTTGTAACGCCCCCAAAAATGCCATGAATATAATCAAACGAGTAGAATAGGCCTAAGCCTAAACCACAAACCTATTGGTTTTTTCTTTCAACTCTTTAGCGACATCCGACAGTTCATGGGCAACTTGATTAATATTGGAAGATGCATCGGCTATGTCTTTAGTTTGATTATTGGCCGTGGACACACTGTCACCTATAAAGCCCATAGTTTTAGATTGTTCTTGGCTAGTCGATGAAATTTCCGCATTCATATTGCTAAGCTCTTGAACCGCAAACTTAAGCTCACCTAGCGCATCTCGAACTTCATTTACTAAACTAATGCCTTCATTGGCGGCACTAGAAGCATTATGCATTGATGTGACACTATGCTCTGTAGACTCTGTTAGTTGCTCTATTTTAGCTTGAATGATGACGGTACTTTCTTGTGTTCTTGAGGCCAGTCCTCTCACTTCATCGGCGACCACAGCAAACCCTCGGCCATGTTCACCTGCTCTAGCAGCTTCAATTGCGGCATTAAGGGCCAGCAAATTTGTCTGCTCTGCGATTGAGTTAATTACATTTAGTACGTCGCCTATCTCTTGTACATTTGCCTGCAGAGACAAAATCGCTTGAGTCGAAGATTCAACATCCTCAACTAATCTACGCACCATATCAGCGGCTTGGTGAGCTTTTTCTGAATTGATTGACGCTTTCTCGCTGGCATTACTAGTACCAAGCAGCGCATCTTCCGTTCTTTGGGTTATCGCTTGGATAGACAGCCCAAATGCCTGTACTGAATCCTCTACTTTACTCATTGCATCTTTTTGCCCAAGTAACTGAGTATTGGTTTGTTCGGTAGATACTCCAAGCTGCTCTCCACTAGTGGCAATACGCTCAACGGAATCTTTTACCGTCCCAAACACTCGGTGCAATATATCCATAAAGTTATTAAAACCAACAGATATATTGTCTATTTCTCTCATGTTGTACTCAGGTAATCTAACCGTTAAATCAGCCTCACCTTCCGATAACTCTGAAAACTGATGGGCTAATCGATTAAGAGGTTTAATTAAATACACGGCTAAGAAATAAGCGACCAATAAACTAATTGCGGTCATGATTAACGCTATGACTGTGCCTGACCACCATATGTATTCATCTAATGAATCTGTACTATGAAACGCTTCATCTTCATCAATTTCAGACATGATTGCCCACTCTAAATTGCCTACTTTAATCAAAGAGTAAGAGCTTAAAACAGGTACATTCCGGTAATCTTCAAAAATATTAAAGCCAGTCTGTCCCTTGAATGCAGCGTCAACTCCAACGCTATTCACGGGTTGAAATGCAACAGTGGTGTCATGTTTTAAAATTTGTTTATAAGCTGCTGGATCTAGAGATTTGAACAGGTTTAGATACGCTTGTTTGTCTTCAACAAAAAAACGGCTTTCGTTACGCAGGGTTTTATCTGGCCCTACTAAATAAATCTCACCACTGTCACCAAATCCTGAACTACTCCAATTACCTTTTTGAGTCATGACGTCATTAATCAAACTAATCGGCATTTGAAATATCAGAACGCCAATTAGTTTATTGTTTTGGTATATCGGCGAAGAAATAAATCCGGCTGGACTATTGTATGAAGGGAGATACGGTTGAAAATCTGTAAAATGAAATTCACCGTCTTGTAACTGCTTACCTTGTCGGAAGGCTTTAGCAATACCGGAATCCTTATACGGCCCGCTAATGAGACTAGTAGCAAAGTCCAACTCTTTAAACACACTGTATACAATTTCCCCTGAATTAGGCTCTACTATAAAAATATCGTAGTAACCAAACTCCTTCAAAAACTTACGAATGGTGGGGTGATAACGTTGGTGGGCCGCATCGTATTTTGAATCATCACCTAAGGCTGTTAACGAATCTTTTTCACCCAATGGAAAAGAGTTTAAGGCAATGAACTGGGATTGCATTGCTTGGGCACGAAGAGACAAAGGTTGAAGCAATTCTTGCGTATTGACTGAATCAGTGTTCTTCGAGTTGTAAACAGGTTTGAACTCCGATGAATAATAATTTTCCAAAGCTGTTTTATTCGCTTTATTAGTCGGGTAACGATTAAATCCTTCAATAAACTCTGCCGTTGCTTCTTTAATGGAAATACTGTTAGCCATGACCAAGACTTGTTTAGAAATAGTATCGAAATAAGCGGTAATTTCTGATGAAATAAGAACTCGTTTGGCAGTCAAATCTGACTCATAACGCTTAAGTGTATCTTCATGCATCTGCTCAATGGAAATTCTGGCTACCAAAATAATGGATATGGCGACTATCACTATTGATAGGGTAGACATTACAATCATCAAACGGCTTTTTAAAGACACATTACACTCCACTTAACTAAACAGAATTCAAATAAAACTTTCAGCACGACAAAGCAATAAATACACCAATGCACCAAACAAAATTTATGCTTACCGTGTATACGTTTTAATTAAAAAAAAAGATCAATAACATGGCAAAAAAAAACAACAGAAAATAAGATAAAACCAACAATAACAACAACTTAAAAAAGTATACTTTGTTCGTCGATAGAGCGATTATATATCAAAAAAAGAGGGAATGAGTAAAACTAGACTAAAGTCTAACTAATTTAAAACCTAAACTAGAGTGCAGAAAAAGCGAGTAATAAAAGCAAACACCGATATAGTGCAACTGCTTCAATTTAGGGAAAAAGCTAACAACATAAATATCGTTTTATTTTGTAGAAAGGGATCTAAATTGACATCTTCTATGCCGTTTAAATAGTAGAAAAATTGAGAAATATTAAGGGTGAACAATACTGAGTTTGCTCACTTACTGTTGAGGAAGATATAAAAAACTAAGAAGAGCTAGCGCACTCAGACTCGCAACTTTGGCAACTCTTACATAATTTTAAGTTTGTAAAATGTGCACCAATAATCAAAAACGCGCCAACTGCGATTGTAAAAGGTTCGTATGATTCACCGAAAATATCTTTATTCCAGTATATGAGCCCACCTAACATTAAACTGTACAATGGGTAAATCTGTCTGTGATATCGATAAAAACCAATAAACAAGGCCCAAAATCCAACAATCATGGACATAGATAAAATAGTCTTTTCAAACCATTCTTGAGCAAAGAATAGTGAACCAACAAACGGTAATAAAGGGATTAAAATAGGCAATGATAGGCAATGTAACGCACACAAACCTGAGGCTACTATACCTAGTTTGTCTAAAAACGTTTTATCTTCTTTCTGTTGCATTACTATCGCCTCAACCTAATGGAGCGTTATAGTATAACATTTCAATAAATGATCAAGTATAAACTATGATAATTTCTGCTTATTTGATCAGAATTTATTACTTAACAAATAACTTTTTACCTAATAAAACTAAAGCCAACACGAGTATTCCAGCAATAACCCCAACTAAACCATCCATTAAAACAGGCCCTACTACCGATAAAACAGAAATGGACTCAACACTATGTAAGGCTGGTGAGATTAAATGGTGAATAGCCGGAACACTGTGTACAACTATTCCACCACCCACCAAGAACATAGCAGCAGTACCAACCACGGAAAGGGTCTTCATTAAAAGAGGCGCTATAATTAACAAACCTCTACCAAACGCGCGTTGTACCGTATTAAACGAACCTGAAACAGATTTTCTTAACAAATACAGTCCTGCATCATCCAACTTAACAATACCGGCAACTAAACCATACACGCCAACTGTAATAGCTATAGCTAACATGGATACAACTGTAACTTGGGTCATAAAAGGTTCTGCTTGCACTGTACCCAATATAATCACGACTATTTCTGCAGACAAAATAAAATCGGTTCTAATCGCACCTTTTATTTTTGTTTTTTCTAGCTCCACCAAGTTGACATTTGGATCAGCCACGGCTTGCAATTTTTGACGATGTTCCTCGGCTAGTTCGTCTTTTGAATGTAAAAACTTGTGGGCGAGCTTTTCAACACCTTCAAAACACAAATACAATCCACCTATTACTAATAACACGATAATAAGCCAAGGCAGAAAAGCACTAATTAATAATGCAGACGGAACTAAAATTAATTTATTTAGAAATGACCCTTTTGCTACAGCCCAAACAACCGGTAACTCCCGTTCTGCTCTAACACCCGATACTTGTTCAGCATTCAGTGCTAAATCATCACCCAAAACGCCTGCTGTTTTTTTTGCTGCCACTTTAGACAAAATAGCAACATCATCTAAAAGCGTCGCTATGTCGTCGATCAAAGCTAATAAATTTGCACCTGCCATGTGAACTCCTTAAAGAATCGGTATAGAGGTTTTTTGCTTAGTAACCTGCACTAAGTGTGAAGATTTAGACACCAAATCACTTAACTTTACTAACGATACGCCATGCTCTTTTAGCGTATGCAAATGTTCTTTTAAGTAATTAAGTGTTTGCGAATGTGGATGAGCAATACCCACTGCATGCCCATATTTTTTAGCTAAACGTATTAAACGATGAAATTCTTGTTCAATTTTTTGGGGCTGTAAATCATGGTCAAGAAATACGTTACGTTTAGTATTCAAAATACCTGCTTGGTTAGCAATTTGTTCAGCCTTGCTGTAGCGAGTTGTTCTGCTATCAACAAAAAACAACCCTCTTTTTGAAAGATATTGCATGGTGACAGCCATAGGCATAGACAATTGAGTTAAACGGCTCCCCATATGATTATTGACACCCACCGCATGAGGAACTGTTTTTAATGCGTTTTTTAAGCTTTGCACAATTTCGTCTGGCTTCATACTAGACAGTAACACACCTTCTTCTTGATTCTGCCTACCTAAAGACTCCATAGGCATATGCAGAATCACTTCACGCTCTTGTTCAGCAGCCCGTATAGAAAATACCTGAGATAAACGTTTGTTCGGCAAAATGGCGAAAGTAACTTCAGCGGGGAGGGAAAATGCGGCTTCATCGTTTTTTTTGTTACCCATATCATCAATGATCAAAGAAATCTGCGCAGCATAACTGTGGGTACAAACCAAAAGTAACAGTGGTAAAAAATATAAACGCATCTTTTATTATTATTAGTGCAGTAGCGATAATTTGATTATAAATAGATAGGAGACATTTACTAGGGGCTGTTGCTTTAAATCTTTACAAATTTAACCAACTTGTGGGGTTAACAGGCTTTCCCTTATGGCGAATTTCAAAGTATAAATTTGGCCGACTTTGACCACCACTTTGTCCTAATAATGCTATTGATTCACCAGCAGTCACTGTTTCACCGGCTTGTTTTAATAACGCTTGATTATGTCCATATAGACTCATATAACCATTACCATGATCCAATACAGTGACTAACCCAAAACCTCTCAACCAATCAGAATACAATACTTTAGCGTCATGGATAGCGACAACCGAGCTTCCCACACTGCCGTATATAACTATACCTTTCCACTTAATTTTTCCTTGCCTAAATCGACCAAACATTTTACGCAGTCGACCTTTCGCTGGCATTAACAATTTCCCCTTAAGGGCATTAAGTCCAGTTAATGAGACACTTTGCTTTGCTTCGACTTGTGCTTGAGCTTTGCTAATCGCAGCCATTAAGTTCTTTTCGTTAATCTGTAGCTGTTCAATCTTTAATTCATCACTTTGAATAGAGGTTCGTAATTGAACTAACGTTTTTTCACGTTCAGCTTGTTGTGCAGTAAGTGTATCCTGTTGCTTAATTTGACGAGTTTTTAACTCCTCCAATTCCTTTTGTTTATCAATTAATTGAGCATTAACGGTTTGAAGCTCTGTAACTAAAAGATTAAAGCTATCAATTTCAGCTTTTCTTGCCTTATTTAAGTATTGATAGTAAACAATGGTGCGTTCAAAGTTTGTCGCATCCTGTTGATTTAACAACATTTTAGCAAAGTCATAATTGCCGGTCATATATGCACTACGGATTTGAGCGGCCAATGCTGTTTTTTGCTGGGCTAGCGCATCTAAATATTCTTTCTGTTTTTGCAATAAAGATTTTTGTTGCCCTTGATTGTCTTTTAACGATGTTTGAGTTGAGTTTAAGGATTTAGCTGTAGTCGCTATTTTTAATTCTGCTTTTTGTAAACTTGTTTGAAGTTTTTTAGCAGCCGTTATTTGCTTACGTAATTCAGCTTGGGTAGATTTAATTTGTTGCTGAATAGATTGTAAGTCGCTTGCATCTTGTGCCATGGCACAAGATGCAATAAAACTAAAACCTAACCATATAAAACAAAGTAATCGACTGTTAATTACTTTGATTGAATAAGTTAGATTAGACATTTTTAGTAAAACTAAACTAAAGCGACAATTGGTGTACCTGTCATTTCTTCAGGCTGGTCCATGCCCATTAAATGCAACATAGTCGGTGCAACATCACTCAAGGTACCGCCTGCTCTCGCCTGAGTTTTTCGAGCTCCTACATGAATAAAGGGCACCAACTCACTTGTATGAGCAGTATGAGCTTGACCCGTAGTGGCGTCTTGCATTTGTTCAGCGTTACCATGATCTGCAGTTATTAAGCAGTCACCACCGTTTTTACCAATAGCCTCGACTATACGTGCGATGCAAGAATCGACTGCTTCAACAGCCTTAACTGCCGCGTCAAAGTTGCCTGTATGGCCAACCATATCACCATTAGGATAATTACAGACTACCGCATCAAACTTTCCAGACTCAATAGCCGCGACTAATTTATCGGTCAATTCTGTTGAGTTCATTTCAGGCTGTAAATCGTAAGTGGCAACTTTAGGAGAAGGTATCAAAATACGTTCTTCACCGTCATATAAGTCCTCTCTGCCACCACTGTAGAAAAATGTTACATGGGCGTATTTTTCCGTTTCTGAGATTCTTAGTTGTGTTTTATTGTGCTGAGCTAACCAATCACCCATTACGTTTACCAAAGCAACCGGCGGATATGCACAAGGCGCTTTAATACTTTCTGCATATTGGGTTAGCGTAACAAAAGCGTTCAATTCAATATGTTTATCTTTGCTAAAATCACTAAAGTCTTTCTCAACAAATGGACGACTGATTTCTCTTGCTCTGTCTGCTCTAAAATTCATAAAAAATAAAGCATCGCCATCAACAATTGGTGCGGCATCACCAATAACGGTTGCCTGCATGAATTCGTCATTTTCTTCTCTTTGGTATGATGCCTCTAGTGCTTCGATGGCTGAATCAGCCTGACAACTTCCCTTAGCATTTGCAATTAGGTTGTAAGCTGTTTCAACTCGATCCCATCTTGCATCGCGGTCCATAGCGTAATAGCGACCTATAACGCTGGCAGTTTTACCTATACCTAACTCATTGAATAACTCATCAGCCTGCTCTAATGGACCTTTTGCACTTCGAGGGGGCGTATCTCGACCATCTAAAAAGGCATGTAAAAACACCTTAGTTGCGCCGCGTTGAACGGCCATTTTAATGAAGGCAAAAATATGATCAGTATGACTATGTACACCACCTGCTGATAGCAATCCCATAACATGCACGGCTTTACCTGCTTGAATAGTCTTATCTAAATTTTCAACCAAAGTCGGGTTTTCGAAGAAGTCTCCATCACTGATAGCTTTTGTTACGCGGGTGAAGTCTTGATATACAACTCGACCGGCTCCCAAGTTCACATGGCCAACCTCTGAGTTACCCATTTGTCCGGGTGGTAAACCAACATCTAAACCGGAACCTGAAATTAAAGTATTAGTTTTTGTGTTATACAAACCATCTAATACAGGAGTGTTTGCATGAGCAATTGCATTACTCTCTTTATTCTCTCTGTGGCCCCAGCCATCCAAAATAATCAGTGCTGTTGTCTTTTTTGCTTGGCTCATGTTTGTTTCCTATGGTGTAAATCTACAAATATCTTTATATTAACCAATCTTATCCTTACTAGCCTTGCTCGTCATCTGCAAATCATGCTTAAAACCAAATGGATAACAATAAGTTATTCCCAGTTCTTAAATATGTTTAGCTTGTAGACTAGTTTCTGCCTATAAAACCTTTATACTTTGCGCTCTTTTTTTATGTTATTTATTAGCGAGATCCTTAGATATGGAACAATTGGTAGAATTTGCCGGTAATCACCTTATTTTATCCGGTGCCTTTGTCGTGTTATTAGCCGCTCTAATTTACACCACAGTTGCAACCCAGCTTTCCTCTTTGAAAGAGTTAAGTACTCATGATGCAACTTTATTAATGAACAAAGAAGATGCATACATCTTAGATATCCGCCCAACAGCAGACTTCAAAAAAGGTCATATATTAGGCTCTAAACAAATAAAAGCTGAATTAGTTACTAAAGCAGACTTTAGCTCTCTTGAAAATCAAAAAAACAAACCCATCATAGTTGTCTGTGCAATGGGGATGAGCGCGAAACGTACTGCATCTCAAATGCTTAAAGCAGGCTTTGAAAATGTATCTGTTTTAAAAGGTGGTATTGGCGCTTGGCAAGGTGCCAACCTTCCTATCAATAAATAAGTACCAGGTTTTTTATGGCAAATGTAGACATTTATACCAAAGGACACTGTCCTTACTGTCATCGAGCAAAAGCACTGCTGGCTGATAAAAACATTCAATTTAACGAAATTGAAATTGACGTAAACCCAGAGTTGCGCAGCGTTATGATCGAACGAGCAAACGGTGGATATACAGTTCCACAAATTTTTATTGATGATCAACATATTGGCGGTTGTGACGACTTGTTCGCGTTAGAATCAAAAAACAAACTAAACGCATTACTTGCTGTTTAATTAATATTTTAAGGAATTTCCATGGCTGACGAAAATCAACCAATTGAAGGCGCTGCACAAGCAGACGCAGCACAAGCTCCACAATTTAATATTCAAAGAATTTTTACTAAAGATATCTCTTTTGAAGCACCTAACTCTCCAGCTATTTTCCAAAAAGAATGGAAACCTGAAGTTCAGTTAGATTTAGATACAAAAAGCACACCATTAGGTGAAAATCTATATGAAGTTGTTTTAAGTGTAACAGTTACAGCTAAACTTGGTGAAGAAACTGCATTCTTATGTGAAGTTCAACAAGCAGGTGTATTTAGCATTAGCGACATGCCAGAGCAAAACATGGCTCATATGATCGGTGCATTTTGCCCTAACACCTTGTTCCCGTATGCTAGAGAAACCATTTCAAATTTAGTTAACCGTGGCACTTTCCCTCCATTGAATTTGGCCCCTGTTGACTTCAATCAAATTTTTGCTGCATATATGAAGCAAAGAGCTGAACAAGGTCAAGAGCAATCTCCACAGAAACTAGATGCATAAGCAATTCATCTAGTATGAGTTCTGTATGTGTTTTAGGGGCAGGATCTTACGGTACTGCCCTTGCGTTTTGCCTTTCTAGAAACAACACCCCTACCCTCCTATGGAGTAGAGATCCCGCTCAAGCTAAAATAATGGCTGAATCTCGGACCAATGCTAAATATTTGCCTGGTTCCACGTTCCCAGATGCCTTGGCTGTTGAATCTGACATTCAAAAAGCTCTAAAGTTTAGTAACGACGTATTGGTTGTTGTGCCTAGCCATGCTTTTGCTGAAACACTAAGATTAATAAAGCCGTACCTAACTAAAGCACATCGTATTATTTGGGCTACCAAGGGGTTAGAACCTAATACTGGTAGATTATTGCAAGATGTTGTCACAGACATTCTAGGTAATGACACTCCCCTTGCTGCATTGTCTGGTCCTACTTTCGCCAAAGAAATGGTTGCTGGCTTGCCTACTGCCATTTCAATTAGTTCCTCAGATGAAACATTAGCAGAAGATTTTGCAAATAAATTACATTGCTCAAAATCATTTCGTGTATACCGAAATGACGATTTCATAGGTATTCAATTAGGCGGAGCAGTTAAAAACGTCATCGCTATTGGAGCTGGTTTAGCTGATGGCTTAGGTTTTGGTTCAAACGCAAGAACAGCACTTATTACCCGAGGTCTTGCAGAACTTACGCGTTTAGGTGTGAAAATGGGTGCAAAACCAGCAACTTTCATGGGCATGTCAGGACTAGGAGACTTAGTCCTAACCTGTACTGATAATCAATCTAGAAACCGACGTTTTGGTTTGGCTTTAGGAAAGGGGCTCGACATTCAAGCCGCAATTACTGAGATTGGCCAAGTGGTTGAGGGTTATAAAAATACTAAAGAAGTTCACGAATTAGCGGCTAGAATGAATGTAGAAATGCCGATATGTGAACAAATATATAAAGTGTTATATCAAAACAAATCGGTTAAAGAAGCGGCTCTTTCTCTTCTTGGACGTGACCAAACTTCAGAATAACTTTATTACTACGACTAATTATCTATTTAAACCCCCAAATGGAACAGCTAACCTAGAACCTAATCCATTCACTAATAAAAAGAATCAAAAACAGTGAAAAATATACATTCTATTTTCTATTAGGATCGATATTTTGAAGAAAATTAAGTTTCATCAACTTTTAACTTCATTGCTTTTAACTGTTAGTTTACAAACTAAAGCCCAGGGACCCTGCCTAAAGTTTCATGTAATTCATAGTGAACCCATTGGTTTTGTAAATAACTCGGGAACCCCTACAGGTGTTCATTGGGACTACTTAAATGCAATAGAGAAAGACTCTGGAATATGTATTAATAAAGAATTAATGCCATATGCTAGGATTTGGGAGAATATTAAGCATGGTAAACATGATGGAGGAATTATATTTAAATCTGAAAGTCGCTCACCAATAGTCGTTTATGCTAGTCACATTAAATCAGTACCAACCGTTGTTATCCCTTTAGAAGGCTTACACTTAAAAAGCTATGATGACTTAAGGGGTTTATTAATTGGAACCATGCGGGGCATTCACCTTAGCGAGCGATTTGATAACGATAATACTCTTAATAAAATTGAATTGACCAACTTTGAACAAGAAACACGTATGATTAATCTTAAGAGAATTGATGCAATCGCCGGCAACGGATTAGCGTTAATGTACCAGTTAAAAAAATTCCACGTAATAGAAAAAGTTAACCTCAATGATCAACTTGTACTCGGTGAAAAAGAACAATGGCTCCAATTTTCTAAAAAATCCCCCTACTTAAATAGAATACCGAAACTAAAACAATCCATTAAAAAACTGAAACAAGACGGTACCTTTAATAAAATTCTAATTAAATATTATGGTGAGCAATAAAC
>NZ_JBPOFP010000031.1:0-44672 GCF_051252315.1 Paraglaciecola sp.
GAATAGGCTTGTCTAAGTAGCTCAAGCGCTTCTGAGTAATTTCCTTGTAGCGCTAAAATCCACCCTTTAGTGTCAATTAGACTTACAGAATTTGCCGCTAAACCTAAACCTCGTTCAACCAAACTTAATGCTTTACCTAAGTCAGCATCAATTGTTAGAAAAGCTAGATTATTTAATACAGGCGCTAAATTAGCGTAATTTTCCACTTCTGAGAGAATCTTATATTGTGAAAACGCTTCTTCATTGAATCCATTCTGTAGATAGGTGTCAGCTAATAAATTTCTAAAAAGGTGGTTGTCAGGCGATTTTTCAAGGCTAGCATTTAGACGTTTGATAAACCTTTCGGTACCAACCCCTTTATTACTTAATTGATATAATTGGCCATATGCCGGCACATAATCTTGGTCAATGTTTAACACGTTCCAAAGTCGGACACTGGCTTCGTTATATTTCCCAAGTTGAATCTCTAATTTTCCTAATGCAACTAATACCGAAGGTTTTTTGGGATAAAGTTTGTTGGCTATGGTTAAATATTTATTCGCTAAATCAGTCTTATTAGCGTTGGCGTATAAGTTAGTTAACGCTAATAATGCTGGTAAGTGGGCGTTTTTATGTAACTTAAGTACTTGCAGTAGCGTTTTTTCTCCGCCAGTATTATCTTTCAATTTTAATTGAATTCGGCTCAGCTCAATAAGTTTATCACTGCTATTTTCCCATTTGTCATATTGACTACTTAATACGTTCTTAGACTCCTCCACTTGACCTAATTGGTACATTAATTCAGCTTTAGTGAAGGTATACTTCTCGTCGGAAAAGGTTTTTCTGGAGTATAATTCAATTTCCCAAAGGGCTTTTTTGTAATCTTCTGCTTGAATGTATAGTTCAATTAACTTTTCAGAAATGGGCACTGATGAATCATCTAACTTGGAAGCAAATTTTAGTTTTTCAATTGCAGCTGCAACGTTATTATTAGAAGCTAAAAGGTTGGCATAAAGTATGTACGAGCCCGCCTGTAAAGAGTTGGCCTTTTCTAACTTTTGCATAATGTTTAAAGCTTGCTCGTAATGGCCCTGCGCTCCAAGTATATTTGCGTGATTGTATAAAGCTGCGACATGTTCAGGGTTAATGGATAATATTTTATCAACCAAAGTTTGAGCTTGTTGCGAATCTTGTTGCTTTATTAATAACGCAACGTTTAGGTCGAGTACATCAATATCATCAGGTAAGTCAATTAGTAAAGATTTAGCAATAGCATGAGATTCTGCAAAATTTTTCATTTGAAACAACAAGTGAGCGATAGCAAGTTGCCGTTGGTTTTGAAATATTGGATCGGATATGGATTTTAATACTTCAATGGCTTGAGCAGGTTTATCTCTAGCAACAAGTGTTTTGGCCCTGATAAAGTCAACCTTTGCCTTGTTAGGATAAGTTTCTTTTAACGTATTGCTTAAGGATTCACATTTAAAAGCTCGATTAGAATTGAGGTATAGGTCACACAACACCAAAGCTATATCTAAATTTTGAATGACTAGGCTTTCATTAGATTCAAGTAGTTTTAATGCATCACGTTGTTTCTTAAGTTTTAAATTGATATCAACAAGTACGCTTAAGGTATTGATGTTTTGTTCAGAGTTATTTACATAAAAAGTAATATCGGCTAACGCTTGTTCATAGTTATTACTTAAGTATGCTGTCATGCCGCTAGCGAATCGTAACGCTAAGTTCGATGTGGAGTTGGTACTTTCAAGCACAGTCAACTCTTCAGAAAGGTTATTTAAAAGGGCTTGCGCTTCTTTAGACTTGTCTGAAATTGTTAAGACTTGGCTTAGTAGGAGTTTAACGTAGGGGTCATCAGGTGTTTGTTTAAGTATTTTATTGAGGACTACTTCGGCTTCTTCCACTCTTTTAGCTTGCCATAGAGCATCTGCGTATGCCCTTAAAACAAAGGGGTCTTGTTGATTTAGGTTATAGGCCTTTTCGAAAGAAATCATTGCTTGAGCAGTTTGATTTTGCTGCTTTTCAATTAAGCCTTTTAATCTCCATGTTCCTGCATGTTTGTCATTTAGTTTGAATGATAAGTCTAAAAATTCTTTACTCTTTACTAGGTTATTTTGCTTGAGATATAAAATAATTAAACTGTTAATCGTTCTAATATCGTTAGGCTCTAAAGACTGGGCAAGTAGATAACTTTTCTCAGCATTGAACTGGTCATCTAAACTAGCGTAAGCGGTTGCTTTTAATACATGTACTTCGAATTGGTTTTTTTTATTTAATCCTTCTAAACTTAACAATAAAATGTCGTTGAACTTTTTATTTAAAACTAGAGATTTACCATAATTTTTAATGACTAAATTTGGATCTGCGCCCTGGAGTAACGCTTCTTCTAATTCAACTAGCGCCTCATTAAAATAGCCATTACTTAATAACACTTCACCCATCAATATTTTAGCGGCTAGATCCGATGGGTTATCTTGCAAAGCATTTTTAAGGTGAATATAAGATTCGTCAAAATTACTCTCTTCATATGATTTGAGTGCTTTTTCATAATGAGAACTTGACTGGGCGGCTAGATTAAAAGCGATGAGGCTAAGAATTACAAATAATAAGTTGTTTTTAGAGCTGAGCATCTAGAGATAATTATCACGGTAAACACAAGTTGACTTACATCATATCAACCTAGGTCTTTCTTTTAAATAACAAAAAAGCGGCCGAAGCCGCTTTCAGTTGGTAATTAGTTTAATCTTTTTATTTTTTTGCGCGCCTTGCAACAAATAATAGAGACAATGCCAATAAGCTCAAGGTAGCAGGAGCTGGAACGTCTTTTGTTCTAAAGGCCAAATTATCGATGGCACCAGAGCCTGGTAATTGAACTCTCATCATATCGATACCAACAACGTTCAGCATTTGTCTGACAAACTCTCCGTCTCCCATAGTAAGCAAAGTGTTTTCACCTGCTTGAACAGTATAATCTGGAATTGGGTTTGCTAAAGGAACATTATCCCCTACGTTCTTTGTTGATTCTACTCTCGATTCGACAAGTGAACCATTTGCGAAAAATTGAATAATAAATTCACCATTATCTTCAACGTCAAAGGTATCTAAACTAATGATGTCAACGAGTGAATCGAAATGAAACTCAAAATAACCCGCGGCATTTGTGCCTGCTTCATCGTTAGGTGTAGTACATTTTATGCCACTGTCACACCCTTCTAGTTGCTGAGCATTTTGTAATATCAGCACATTTCCTGGGTTATTTTGATTGCCATAGGTCTTACCATCTATTTCTAAGGCTGTGTAACCATTCGCATATCCTGGAGCAGTGTATTGTAAATCGAGATCCGAATTACCTGTGGATGTAGTATCAAAAGCAACCTGCATGTCCACAATATTGTCGTTTTTATTCTGATCCCAAGCATTACCACCACTGTTAGGACTATTATAATTAAGACTACTAATTGTTACTCCTTGCGACGCATATTCATTATCAACAATAGTTCCATGTTCAATACTAGGTTTGTCAAAATCAATAACTGTCACAGCTGCGTTAACTTGCGATACAAATGCAGATGTAATTAATATAGATAATAATTTAGTGGCTTTGTTCATTTTGCTTCCTACTACAATAATTAAGCTTTTCTGTGAGCAGGTAAAGCAATTATTGAGCCACAAATAAAAAATCGATGTATTACAGTATGTTGCGGTTTTTGTGTGAGGTGTTTTTATTATAATTGTAAAAAAAACGGACACTGTAACTGGTAAGTGTAACTAATTTGGGGCAATTAATTTTCCAAGTGGATTTAGTTAGGAAGAATCACTTAAAAAATTACGTAAATGATGTACTTCCGCTGATTTGAGAAATCATTTCTATGTTAATTGAAATGAAACAAGATAAACTAAGTAAAATAACTTAGTTTTTATCAGAGTAACCATCTACATGACCGAACAAAAACACAGAGGCATTTACCTTTTACCCAACCTTTTGACTACGGCCGGTTTATTTTCTGGTTTTTTTGCCGTGGTTTCTTCTATGAATGGTCGTTTTGAAGCAGCCGCTGTGGCCATTTTTGTGGCTATGATCTTTGATGGGTTAGATGGCCGAGTTGCGCGAATGACTAATACACAAAGTGAATTTGGCGCTGAATATGATTCCATGGCTGACATGGTCTCGTTTGGGGTTGCTCCTGCATTAGTGGCTTATAATTGGGGCTTGTCTGGACTTGGCAAGATTGGATGGCTTGCTGCATTTATCTATGTTGCAGGTGCTGCGTTAAGATTAGCTAGATTCAATACCCAGGTAGGCATAGCTGATAATCGATACTTTCAAGGGTTAGCAAGCCCTGCCGCTGCTGCTTTGGTCGCCGGCTTGATATGGGTTGGAGTCGAATATGACGTTGATGGGAATGATTATGGGATTATTGTTGCCCTGATTACAGGTATTGCCGGTTTGTTAATGGTCAGCAATTTTAAATATAATTCTTTTAAAGAAATAAACCTCAGCGGTAAAGTGCCTTTTGTCGCATTGTTGTTGATTATGCTTGTGTTTGTCGTGGTGGCTACTGAGCCAGCGTTGGTGTTGTTTATTGTGTTTGCTCTTTATGCGCTGGCCGGTCCAATCAATACATTCAGAACGGTAGAAAAGGTTAAGTTAGAACACGTGGTTGGTGACGCAGATGAGAATGACGCTGACTTTAACAAAAGTGAATCTGAACAAGATAAAAATAATAGCTAATTAACAAATTGACAAAACAAAAGGCCGATATGGATTATCCATACCGGCCTTTTTTAATATCTAAAATTAAACTTACATTAGGCGGCATTTACCTTAGGAGCATCTTTTGCTGAAACCAACTCTTGGTTAGCGTCTAATAGTTCCAAATCGAAGGTAAATTCATCAACCCGCACTGCGAGTTTACGTTTATCATTGTAATCAATCACTAAAGCTACATCTTCATTAGTAATTACCCCAGCTTCTTGTAACTTACCAACCGCATGTTCAAAAGAAATGTAAGGGACTACAGGTGTGTTACGTAATGCCTTTTGGATCTTCTTAAGTTGAGGCATGACTTTATGTTTGGCCAAGAAAGCTTGGTTATTAATGTCATTACCGTCACCTTTAACAGGTTTAACTAAGTGGGTTAATTCAGCCATAATTGAACTAGGTTGCATAGTCGCAGTAGACAACTCTTGCTTTAATTCATCTGAAATAGATTTTACAGAACGAGTGTAAGTGTTTGTTTGAAAACGCATCAGTCCACGAGCAGGTGTACTTGGGAAGTTGTCTATAAAGTCAACTAAAGCTTGTTCACCTTGTTGTAAACACCATTGAATGGCGTACTCAAAGAATGGTTTGGCTTCGTTTCTATTCGATACTTTTTGTTCATAAAAACGCACAACAGCCATAGATGCATACAAGTAACTCATTACATCACCTAATCTAGCTGATAACATTTCTGCTTTTTTCAAATCACCACCTAAAACTAATAGTGATAAATCTGCTAAAGGAGCTAACTTAGCTGACAATGCATTCATGCGTTTTTCATATTTGCGTACTTCAGGTAAGCTAGATTTAGCACCACGGGTAAAGGGTAAGTAACTTTTAAAAATACTGCGAAAGGCATTTTTTACACTGAATGCGATTGTTTTTCCTAATACCTTGTTAAAATCGGCGTCTGCTGATTTATCTTGGCTGTGAATTAGGTCTACCATCTCTTTTAAATAGGGGTGACAACGCATAGTGCCTTGACCAAATATCATCAAACTACGGGTTAGTATATTTGCGCCCTCCACCGTAATACCGATAGGTTGAGACATATAACCATTGGCTAAAGTATTTTGAGGACCTCTCTGAATTGCTTTACCTGCTTGTATATCCATGGCCATACTATTTACTTCACGACCTAATTCGGTCATATGATACTTGGCCATAGCCGTTACAACTGACGGTTTTAGATCGAGCCCAAGGCCTTCAGTGGTCAATACACGCATCGCTTCTGTTACAAAAGTCTTACCAGCCATATCAGCGAGTTTTTCTTGAATACCTTCAAAACGGCCAATTGGCACGCCAAATTGTTCACGTACAAACGAATATTCAGCTGTTGATCGAAGTGAAGATTGGGCTGACGCTGTACCCATTGCCGGTAAAGAGATGCCCCTGCCAGCACCCAGGCAGCTAACCAACATTTGCCAACCACGGCCAATATTTTTCTGGCCACCAATGATGAAGTCCATTGGAATAAACACTTCATTACCGCGAGTAGTACCATTGTAAAAACGAGAGCCCATAGGATCATGGCGATTACCTAATTCTACACCTGGGTGTGATTTAGGAATTAACGCACAGGTGATGCCTAATTCGAGTTTATCTCCTAATAAGTTATCCGGATCAAATACTTTAAATGCCAAGCCTAGCACAGTCGCTATTGGGGCTAGAGTGATATATCGTTTGTCCCAAGACACTGACAAACCAACAACTTCTTTACCTTCCCAGGTTCCCTTGGTCACAATTCCTGCATCAGGAATGGCACCAGCATCAGAGCCCGCCTCTGGGCTAGTTAATGCGAAACAAGGAATATCTTTACCAATTGATAGGTTAGGTAACCATTGTTGCTGTTGTTCAGGGGTGCCGTAATGCATAAGAAGTTCACCCGGACCTAATGAGTTAGGTACCATCACAGTGACTGCCGTTGCGCTACTTTTAATGGCAATGGTGGCAACTATAGTAGAGTTTGCATAGGCAGAAAATTCGAGTCCGCCAAATTTCTTGGGAATAATCAACGCAAAAAACTTGTTAACACTCAAAAAGTCTAGGATTTCTTTTGGTACATGTATGCCGTTGTGTAATTCGAAATCATCAATCATACCCAATAACTCTGTAAGAGGGCCATCTATGAAAGCTTGTTCTTCAGGACTAAAGCTAGCTTTGGGGATCTCTCTTAGTGCGTTCATGTCTGGTTTGCCACGATAAATAGACGATTCTAACCATACGTCTCCAGCTTCTAAGGCTTCTTGTTCTGTAATAGAAATGGGTGGTAATACTTTTTTAAGGCTCGTTCTAATGCTCATTTTCTCTCATCCGCTCATCTGACCAGTTGATTGTATAATACTTATTTTTGCCCAGAGATCAAAGTTCTTTGCCATTTTTGTTAATTTTATGTTGAGTATTGCTACAATTTACCGGTTAATTAATTATAGATATCAGTGAGATAACTTAGATTCGATTATTTTGTTTAGCTATTTAATCATATTGGTGAAATACGCTATAAGAGGCTAAATTAATCATTACTGACTCAATACTTATAGGTGAAGTGGATATTATTTACCAGTAATTGGGTATAAACTTAAACCTAATATCAAGGGGTAATTGATTCCTTAATATCTCAAAATATATGGAGCGTGTAGTGAGTGAACATTGGTTGAGTTACGCTGTTAGAAGTCCTAAAACTGTTTTATTTATAGGTTTACTCGTCGTCTTATCAGCTACCTTTGGCGCCAAAAACTTGTATTTTAGAGGTGACTACAAAGTCTTTTTTGAGGACAACAACCCTCAATTAGTTGCGTTCGAGAAAATGCAAGATATCTTCAGCAAAAACGATGGTGTGAGTATCATCATTGCGCCAAAGTCAGATAATGTATTTTCAGTTAAAACTTTATCTCTAATAAAGTCTCTCACTGAAGCTGCTGAACAAACGCCTTTTTCTAGTCGGATAGATTCTTTAAGTAACTTCCAACATACTTGGGCTGAATACGATGATCTAATCGTTGAAGATTTAGTGGAAGACATCAGTTTACTTGACGCTAAAGAGTTGGAACGAATTAGGAAAGTGGCTTTAAGTGAGCCTAATTTAGTCAACAGGTTGGTTTCTGCTAAAGGTCACGTTGCGGTCATCAATATCGCGGTTAACTTACCTGAAGGTGATCAAACACCAGAGGTCACCAGTATTGCTGAATTTGTCACATCGATGACTTCAGAGTTTAAAACGAAGTACCCAGATCATGAATTCCACCATACCGGCATGGTGTTTATGAATTATTCCTTTTCTTCTTTTGCAAAAAACGACTTTCAAAGCATTGTTCCACTTATGTTTCTTGCAATCGTTATTATCCTATGGATTTTACTGCGTACTTTTACTGGCACTATTACTACGCTAATCATTATCGTATCAAGTATCGCTGCGACCATGGGTATGGCAGGGTGGTTTGGTTTATTTCTAAGTACTGCAACGGTAAATGTACCCACAATGGTGATGACGTTAGCAGTTGCTGATTGTGTGCATGTTATTTCATCTATGCTGTATGCAATGCGCCAAGGAAAAGATAAAAAAGAGGCCCTAGAATATAGCCTTAAACTAAATTGGATGCCTATTTTAATTACCAGTGTGACAACTGGAGTTGGCTTCTTAACTTTAAACTTTGCAGCCGTGCCTATTTTGGCTGACTTAGGCAATATGACCGCAGTTGGCGTTATATTCGCCTGTATATTTTCACTAACATTATTGCCCGCTATGATAATGCTGTTGCCTATAAAAGTCGTTCAACAAGAGAAAACTGATGAATTAGGGGCTATTGAAAGATTTGGCGAATGGGTTATTGCTCGTCATAAGCAAATTTTACCTTTTACAATTATTGTCACTTGTTTAGCTATTGGTTTTTCATTCAAGAACAATTTAGATGATATTCCAACAGACTACTTTGATGAAAGCACTCCATTTAGACAAGCTACCGAATTTCAAGAAAAGCATATCAGTGGCATGACAAGCATCGATTTTGCTATTTATACGAATGAAGATTCTGGGGTGAATCGACCTGAAACGCTGCAATATGTTGAACAGTTCTCCACATGGCTTCAACAGCAACCTGAAGTTGACCATGTATCTACAATTACTGATACGTATAAACGTCTGAATAAAAATATGCATGAAGACAACAACCAATTTTATGCACTGCCAAATGACCGAGAAATGGCCGCTCAATTTATGCTTTTGTATGAAATGTCCTTACCTTATGGTTTAGATGTGAATAACCAACTCGATATGAATAAATCAGCCACACGGGTTATGGTTCTGGTGAAAAATCTAGGGAGTAAAGAGCTCACTGCGCTAGAAACAAGATCCCAAACATGGTTTACAAACAACACATCAGGATTAACATTAACAGCAGCTAGCCCAGGGTTAATGTTTGCACATATTAGTGAAATGAATATGGCCAGTATGTTGGAAGGGACTGTTATCGCTTTATTACTCATTTCTGGATTATTAATATTTGCATTAAAGTCCTTTAAAATGGGGTTAATTAGTTTATTACCGAATTTATTACCTGCTTGTATCGGATTCGGGATTTGGGGAATTTATTCCGGACAAGTTAATTTAGGTTTATCTATCGTTTTAAGTATGACATTAGGCATCATTGTGGATGATACGGTGCATTTTTTAAGTAAGTATCGTTACGCGCGCACAGAAGGAAAAAATGCAGAGCAAAGTGTACGTTATGCCTTTGCAAGTGTGGGTCGAGCTTTATGGATCACTACATTAGTCTTGGCGACTGGATTTTCTATACTGATGCTGTCACCATTTGCTTTAAACTCAGAAATGGGCATGTTAACTGGCATCATTATTTTAGTGGCTCTGGCAGTCGACTTCTTGTTTTTGCCACCTTTTTTAATGATTTTTGATAAAAAAAATAAGTAGGAATAATCAAATGAAACAAACAAATTTAATTGGTTTGGTAGTGCCTAAGTGGATGTTTAGTGTTTCATTCTCGGCATTAATTTTTGCCCTTACGTTTGGTTTCGCGCATGCTCAGTCTCCAGCAGAAAAAGGATTGGAAATCGCTAAGGAGCGCAAAAAGAGAGATTTAGGCTGGGGAGATAGTGTGGCCGAAATGAGCATGGTTTTGAGAAATGCCAAAGGTTCCGAAGTTGAACGAAAAATGCGCATGAAATCTTTAGAAATGCAAGACGATGGTGATAAAGCGATAACTATATTTGATCAACCTCTCGATGTTAAAGGCACCGTGTTTTTAAGCTATTCCCATGCCACAAAGCCTGATGACCAATGGATGTATTTACCTAAGTTAAGTAAAGTAAAACGTATTCGTTCAAAAAATAAATCAGGTCCTTTTATGGGAAGTGAATTTTCTTTTGAAGATATGAACTCATTTGAGATTGAAAAATTTAAATTTAAATACCTGAGAGACGAAAAATTTGAAGAGCAAAATTGTTTTGTACTAGAACAAGTGCCAACGGACAAGAATTCAGGTTACACCAAGCAAGTTGTTTGGGTAGATAAAAAACACTATAGAGCTCTTAAAATAGAATTTTATGATCGTAAAAAGAGTTTTCTGAAGGAGCTAATCTATCAGGAATATGAATTATATTTAGATAAATATTGGCGGCCTATGCGAGTAGAAATGTTTAACGACCAAAACGGAAAAAGTACCGACCTAATTACTCATGAATTAGCATTCAAAACGGGTTTAAAAGAAAGCGATTTTAACCAAGGTAGTTTGAAAAACAGAAGATAGAAATTATTGAGTATTAACCATTTGACACATTATTGGCCTACAAGGAAAAAAATTGAAAAAACTACTATCACTTATCGCGCTTGTTCCTAGTCTGGCACTTGCAGAGTTTCAATACAGTGGAAATGCGGGTGTTGAGCAACGATATTTTTTACAAGATTCATTATATCCCGAACAAAAAAGAAGCAATATCTCTGCTTATTTTTCACCTGAAATATATTCCTCTTTTAATGAGGGGGCAGATAGTTTTCTATTTAAAGGGTATTTCCGAGTCGATCAACAAGATAGTGAACGTACACACGGTGACATCAGAGAATTTAAATGGACTCACAGTGGCAACGAATGGGAAGTACAAGCAGGTATTGGCAAAGTGTTCTGGGGACAAGCAGAATCGTTACATCTAGTTGATGTGATAAACCAAACCGATGCTATAGAGGCTGTTGATGGTGAAGATAAATTAGGTCAACCCATGGTATCTGTTTCCTTATTTAAAGATTGGGGAAATACCACGTTGTTCGTTTTACCTTATTTCAGAGAAAGAACTTTCTCCGGTGTAGATGGACGGTTTAGAGCACCTTTACCCGTTGATACTGACAATCCGATTTTTGAATCCGATGATGAAGAAACAAATGTAGATTGGGCGGCTAGGTGGCAACGTTCAATTGGTGATTGGGAAGTGGGTTTGTCCTATTTCGATGGAACCTCTAGAGAGCCTACGTTTGTGGTTTTACCTGATAATAATGGCGAGCTAAGTGTTCGACCTCTCTATCCTCAAATGCAACAAACAGGTATTGATGTTTTAGCATTATTAGGCGGCTGGATAGTTAAGTTTGAAGGTATACAAAGAAACCTTTTTGAGCAGGATCGTATCTTTATCATTGACGGCATCCCAGTATCTTATGAACAACAAGATTACTTTGCTGCTGTGGCTGGGTTTGAATATTCTTATGTTGGTCTATTTGATAGTGTTTATGACATTAATTTATTGATGGAATATCAATATGATGACCGTAAAGAATTAGCGACGAGTGTGGCTCAAAATGACCTTATGATAGGTTCTCGTTTGGTTTTTAATGATATTGACGGTACTGAAATTTTGATGGGCTTTGTACAAGATCTTGATTATTCAAATGTTAGGTCTGGATTTGTCGAGGCTTCAAGTCGTTTGAATGATAATTGGAAATGGCGATTAGATGCTTGGTTCTTCTCAAGTGACGAACCAACAGAAGCCACGCACTTATTAAGAAGAGATGATTATATTCAATTTAGTTTAGAGTACTATTATTAAGCTGGCTGAGTGCAAGCCTAATCTAGGTTTAACTCTTATTAAATAATTTAAAGGAGATGTCATAGACATCTCCTTTTTTGTTTATTTTAAAGCCTAAACAGATTTTGGCTATAAATACTTAGCGTGAAACCTTAGGTGTTCCTCAATCAAGCTACTGATAAAAAAGTAGCTATGATCATATCCAGAGTGATATCTAAATTCAGCTTTATATCCAATTTCGTTGGCTACATCTTCCAGCGGTTTAGTGAGCTTTTGAGCATGATAAAAATTATCATCTAAACCTTGATCAACTAACATTGGGATGTGCAAAAATTTGCCTTGTTGACGCATTAAGGCACAACTATCGTAGTCTGCCCAATTGTTTTTATTCTCACCTAAATAGTGACTAAAAGCTTTCTGTCCCCATTGGCAGTCTGAAGGATTAACAATCGGAGCAAAGGCCGATACAGAACAAAAACGCTTAATGTTTGATAGTGCAATCATGAGCGCTCCATGGCCTCCCATGGAATGGCCCGCAATAGCAGCCTTTTCTTTGACTCTGAATTCTTTGCTTATCAAAGAAGGTAATTCATCCACAATGTAGTCATACATTTGATAATGATGTTTCCATGGCTCTTCAGTCGCATTGACATAAAAACTAGCACCCAAACCCAAATCATAGGCTGCGTCAGCGGCATCGGGCACTTTTTCACCTCTAGGACTGGTATCAGGCATGATCAACATGATACCTAGCTCAGCGGCTACGCGTTGAGCACCTGCTTTGGTGGCAAAGTTTTCGTCAGTACAGGTTAATCCACTTAGCCAATATAACGCTGGAAGTTTTGTGTCCGGAGACAAGGTTGGTGGAATAAAAACACTGAATTGCATTTCGCAATCTAATACTTCTGATTTATGACTATACTTTTTTTGCCAGCCTCCAAAACATTTGTTAGCACTTAGTTCTGCAAGCTCTGTGGAAGCAGGCATTAAAAGTGCACCACAGTGCGAATCGATTTACCTTCATGCATTAAATCAAAAGCCGAGTTAATGTCTTCTAATGGCATGGTGTGAGTAATAAACGTATCAAGCTCAAATTCGCCATCCATATATCGTTGAACATAATCTGGCAATTGACTACGACCTTTTACACCACCAAATGCCGTGCCACGCCATACTCGTCCAGTTACTAGTTGAAATGGACGAGTTGATATTTCTTGACCAGAACCTGCTACGCCAATAATAACCGATTCCCCCCAACCTTTATGACAACACTCTAGAGCAGAACGCATGACGTTCACGTTGCCAATACATTCAAAAGAATAATCAACGCCGCCTTCGGTCATATCAACAATAACCTCTTGAATCGGTTTATCGAAATTCTTAGGGTTAATGACATCAGTCGCGCCTAATTCTTTGGCTGTAGCAAATTTGTCTTCGTTTATATCAATTGCAATAATTCGTCCAGCTTTGGCCATCTTAGCGCCGATCAATACAGATAAACCAATACCTCCTAAACCAAATACTGCCACTGTATCGCCAGGTAGTACTTTAGCGGCATTGGTCACCGCTCCCATGCCAGTTGTTACACCACACCCTAACAAACACACTTTTTCTAATGGTGCGTCTTTAGGTATTTTAGCTAATGCAATTTCTGGTACAACGGTATGTTCAGCAAACGTGGAGGTGCCCATATAATGATAAATTGGCTGACCATTTATTGAGAAACGACTGGTTCCGTCAGGCATGACACCTTGCCCCTGGGTGCTTCGAATGGCTTGGCAAAGGTTAGTTTTTCCCGACAAGCAAAATTTACATTTTCCACATTCAGGCGTGTATAGAGGGATAACGTGATCGCCAACTTCGACTAAGCTAACGCCTTCGCCTACTGCTTCAACTATGCCAGCTCCTTCATGACCTAAAATAGCCGGAAACAAACCTTCTGGGTCATCACCTGATAACGTATATGCATCCGTATGACACACACCTGTTGCAACGATACGAACTAATACCTCACCTTTTTGTGGTGGGGCTAAATCCACTTCTTCAATTTTAAGTGGTTCGCCGGCTGCCCAAGCGACAGCTGCTCTAGTTTTAATTGAGTTCACAATTTTTATTCCTTGTATATAAATCTAAATTAGGGGTAATGGGTCATTAATTGCAAGCGCCTAACAAACGCAGGTTATCTGACTTCCAAATTACCTTATTTATTTCGTAACCATTAGCGCAGAGTTTTTCTTTTGTTATTCTTTTATTCAAACTGGCAGCGGCTTTATCTTCCAATTCTAGTTTTGTTTTATTGTTAGCTTGTATGTTAAACATTGAAGGCTGATTATTGCGTTGTGGGCTGTTTTTTTTGCCTTTTCCTTTACTTTGCTTTTTAGAATTTGTAGAGAATAACTCTTCATCTCTACCGGCAATTAAAGATTCTCTTGATGTTTTTCGCCAAGACAGTCCATAAACAAACTCAGTTTCGCCTTGGGGGTTAATCCTAGATTCAAATCTTTCGTTTGTCATTATTGGAGGGGGAGGTGAATTAGCACACGCACAGATCAATACTGATGTAACAAAGGCTAAAATAAATCGCTGAATTAACAAGTGCAGACCTTTCACTATTCATTATTTGGCTCAATACTAAAGATCGTTTAAGCCTATGGCAATTGCTGACAAGTAATTAATCTAATTACCATTATTAAAAAATGTTTTGGTTTATACTTAGGCATAG
Source organism: Paraglaciecola sp. (assembly GCF_051252315.1). Taxonomy (GTDB): domain Bacteria; phylum Pseudomonadota; class Gammaproteobacteria; order Enterobacterales; family Alteromonadaceae; genus Paraglaciecola. The sequence continues at coordinate 14,505 of NZ_JBPOFP010000031.1, forward strand.
AAAAGGCACTATTAAATTGCAAATTAATTTGTATAGTAGAGCAATCTATTATGCCTTTTGCATTGTTAGGGCGAGTTTTAAAATGACATGGATAACAAGATAATGATAAAAAAATTGGGTTTGTTAGTTGCCGCCAGTTTGATGGGCTTTCAAGTCAGTGCTGCAGAGAAAACCTACACAGTATTCTCGCTGGGGTTTTCGGAGTTAGAATACGCTCAGCAAGAAACCGATGGTATGGGATATAAACTCGGGATCGGTTATCAAATTCATCCTCAGTGGTACATTGAAACAGGGTATCAACAATTGATGAACGAAAGTTTGTTTATTGGGACAACTCCTAGTCCTGCTCAGTTTGAAAATGGTGATGATAAGTTACAAGCTGATGCATTATTTGTATCAATATTGGGTAAAGCGTCTGGCAATATAGGCGAGTTATTTTATCGTTTAGGTGTATTAAAAACCGATGTGCGAGGACAAACCTTATTTGCCGGTGAACGTTCTTGTGATACGGGGACAGCCAATTTAATAACCGCAGAAAATAATAGCATTTCAACTATTTGTGACTATGACAATAGTGGTGTTGCTGCTGTATTTGGTATTGGTTTCGACTATTTTATTGGCGCGCGCACTATGCTTAGAAGTGAAATAGAATATCTAAAAGGCGGCGATAATTTAAAACATACCTCCTTTACAGTAGGGTTAAGATACAACTTCTAATTTGTACCAATTTGCTGCATTACTAAACGTAATATTTTGCCAGTAGTCGGCGCTTATCGCGTCGACAAGTTCCATGTAGTTTTGCCAAAGGTCAGCATAACTTTTAGTCAACAAACAAAGTGGAAAGTTACTGGCAAACATCACCCTAGAATCACCAAAGGTTTGAATACAATCAATCAGAACTTGTTTTAACCAACTCGCTTTCCATTGGCGGTCCAACATTTCCCAAGCTGATAACTTAATCGCTATATTTGGGCATTCTGCCAAATTAACCATATTCTTTAACCAAGGTTTATATTGTTCTTGATTATTAATACCTGGGGGCCAACCTGCATGGTTAATGATTATCTTTAAATTAGGATATTGTTTAGCGTGCTTTATTAATAAATTGACAGCATGTGTATTCACCACAGGCATTTGACAATCAAAATTTAGCTCTTTTTCAGCCAGCAAAGCAAAGCGTTTGGAAATTGATTGTGCCGACAGAATTTTTTCAGCCTGTTCGTCCAAAATATGCCGAATACCAGTCACACTGGTTCGTTTAGTTAATTCCTGTATATCTTCAACAAAGTGAGTCGAGGTTAAATCGGCAAACGCTACCGTTTTGAAAGGTAGGGAACAGTTTGCCTCCAACCAGTCAATTTCTCTACAAGGAGTTTGATTATTAAATCCAGCTTCAATATGCACAAATCCCGCTAATTCAATGCTCTGATTAAGGGCTAAATCCTGTTCAGAAAAATTTCTAGCGATAACTGATTTGTCTGGCCAAAAAGGTGGGTTTTGAGGTTGTAGCCAAGCGTATTCGCCTTTATCTAAGTCAAATAAATGTAAGTGAGGATCAATTATTTCCATTGGTTTTAGCGGCATATTATTCGTTATTGTGCGGTATAACCGCCATCGATTACCTGTAAACTTCCGGTGATAAATTCGGCTTGGTCACTGGCCAAAAAGTAGGTTAATGCAGCCACTTCTTCCGCTTTACCAAGTCGGCCAAGAGGTTGCAAAGCCGCTTCTTCTGCGTGTACCTGTTTAGCATCAGCGCCTGATTTTTCGACATAATTATTAATAGCTTGATGATACAAAGGTGTTTCAACTGTGCCAGGGCATATGGCATTCGCTCTAATGCCGAACTTTGCATAATCTAAGGCAGTGGTTTTAGCCATAGAAGCCAATGCAGATTTAGATAAGTTGTAAACAAATGAATTATGTTTAGCAACCAAAGCTTGTTCAGAAGCCATGTATAAAATAACGCCAGATTTTTGATTTTTCATTTGAGGTATTACGGCTTGAGTTGCTGCAATGGCACCTTTTACGTTTAAATTAAAAACTCGATCAAAGTCTTGTTCTGAGGTGTCTTCAATGGTTGCTGAAAAATGTATACCCGCATTCGATACTAAGGTGTCGACTCTACCATAACGTTCTATCACGTCTTGAATCGTTTTAATGACTTGTGAGGGTTGACTCATATCGCATGTTTTCCAGCTAATAGAGTCTGATTGTTCAGGGTTATGTTTAATATCTAAGTTTATCACTTGATAGTTCTGTCTTAAAAACTTCTCACACACAGCTTGGCCTATACCAAAACTTCCTCCTGTGACGATACATACAGGTTTGTTTTCTTGAGTCACGATACAATACTTTTTTCGTCTATTTGTTATAAGAATAATGCATCTGGCTCTATTGACCAAGGGGTAAATATTGTATTATTTCGCGCTCAAAAAAATCGCTAAAACATGTTTAGCGGACCGTGGACATTTATCCCTAGTTTTAGAAGAGAGAACTCATTTGTTAGTAGCCACTACTTCCCCCGCATATGCCTTCATTAAACCGAATCAATATGATTTGAAAGGTATGTTCTTCAAAGGTTTTGCTTCAATATGTATCTGTTTATGGTCTTTGACTTTGGCTGCAGCAGATATAGATATAGAAGGCGTAGACAATAGTGATGTGTTAGAAAACATGAAGGTGATGGTCGGTTATGTAACTAAACCTAGCGACAGGGCAGACATTCAAGATTACCAAAACTTAGTGGTAGAAAAAGCTCGCAAGGCGGCTCAGGTATTTGGTTATTATCACCTACAAGCTAAGGTAACTGCGCCTAAAGATGAAAAGTTAGAAGACGACTGGTTAATGACGGTTGAGCTAGGCCAGGTAACCCATATTCGAGCGTTGACCATAACGTTAGATGGTGAAGCTGCAAAAGACGAGGCCATGCAAGCTTTGTTGGCTTCGTTACCGTTAAAGCAAAATCAGCCGCTAGTGCACCCAAATTACGATTCGAGTAAAAGTAAGCTGCAAAGTTTGGCTTTAGCCCGAGGTTATTTTGACTTTGAATATGAAGAAGCCAGTATCAAGGTGTTTCAAAGTGCTTATGCTGCGGATGTTACCTTACACGCCAAAAGTGGTAAGCGTTATAAATTTGGTGAAATACAGTTTGGAAAAGACATAAGAGCAAAGTCATTAACCGAAAAATTAGTGCCGTTCAAAGCAGGCGACTTGTACCAGTCTGGCCAACTGGGTTTATTGAATCAGTTACTTAAACAAACTCAATATTTTAGACACGTGATTGTGCGACCACTAGTTGATCAAGCTCATGATTATCACGTGCCAATTCAGGTGATTTTAACCCATAAACCAAGAGATAATTTTGATGTGGGGGTGGGCATATCTTCAGATGATAACGGTGGTAGATTTACCGCAAAATGGCGTCGACCTTGGGTGAATAGCCATGGTCATTCCGTCGGTGGCGAATTTTTTGTCTCTGCACCTGAGCAATATGCGTCGTTTGACTACCGTATTCCGTTAGAAGATCCAGTGCAAAACTACGCCAGCTTTCGACTGAGCTATCAAGCAGAAAACAAAAACGATACCGAAAGTAATAAACTATCCATTGCCGCAACTCGACATTGGGTATTCGAAGACTCAGATTGGCATCGTTCCGCTTTTGTTAAGCTCGAACAAGAAACTTTTATCCAAGGCTTTGAGCCAGAACAAACCACTCGTTTAGTCATGCCAGGCTTTACCTTAAGTCGTTTACGGACTCAAGGTGGGTTAGACGTGCATTGGGGAGATCGTCAATCGGTTACCACAGAGGTGGCCTCCGATTCTCTGTTGTCAGATATAAACTTAGTTAGGGTCACGGCATTATCAAAATGGTTGAGAAGTGTCGACCAGCATAGATTTTTAATGCGCTTTCAACTGGGGGCTATTTCAACCAGCAGTTTTGAACAGGTGCCATCTAGTTTGCGTTACTTCGCTGGTGGAGACCAGAGTGTCCGAGGTTTTGGTTATGAAACTTTATCTCCTTTTGAGTTAGATGAACAAGGTAACCCCGCGATAGGTGAAAATAACAAACCGCGCTTAACGGGGGGGCAGTATTTAGCCGCAGCTAGTTTCGAGTATTCTTATCCAGTAATTGAAAGCTGGCGCGCAGCGGCCTTTGTTGATGTGGGCAATGCGTCGGATGATTTAGCTAAAGACCTTGCTACAGGTGTTGGAGTAGGGGCTGTTTGGTTATCGCCTGTTGGGCCGATTCGTGTGTATGTGGCTAGAGGCAATAGTGATACTGAATCTAATTGGCGAATTCACTTTTCTATGGGGCCAGCATTATGAGCACCACACAAAATACACCTAATGTTAACGACAGCGCTGAGCAAAACATGCCCGCTAAAGAGCGTTCTTGGTTTAAAATATTTGGCTTAAGTTTTATTAGTCTAATTATATTCATCTTGTTATTGCTTTTATCGCCATGGGGAACACGTCTTGCGTTATCCATTGCAGATTCGAGTTTAGATGAGTTAAGTATTGATTACGCCAGTGGCGGGATATTTTCTGACTTACATATCCGTTCGCTAAATTGGCAACAAACGGGCACGCAAGCCAAGATAAAAGAATTCAAGTTGGATTTAGCGTTTGGCTGTTTGATTAGTGGTGAGCTTTGCATCGACAACATCAGTGCTCAAAGTATTGCAGCAAAAGTAACACCCAGTGAAACACCTGTAGAATCAGATGCAGAACCTATTGGCCGAGTGATCATGCCACTGCCTATTTACGTTAAAAATATAAAGTTTGGCAAGTTAAGCGTTGAAGTAAAAGACCAGCTAGATTTGTCATGGCAGTCATTGGTGGGTAAATTAGATTTTTATCAAGTATTGCAACTTGAGCGATTAAGCATTGATGGCTTAAATGTAGAAACTCACTCTGCAAAAAAAGCGCAACAGGTTAATAATCAAGCGTCTACGCATGACGACAAAAACCGCCAGCCTTTTGATTTTTCGAGCATTCAATATAACCCCATTACATCTTTGCCCATTGAGTTGCCTTTGCACTTTGTGGTGAAACAATTTGAGTTACCCAATTTTACCCTGCAGTTAGCAGGGCAAGCTGCCTATCAATTTGAAACGATTGCGTTGCAAGTATCTGGCGACCAGCAACAAATTGACCTCCAGCAGCTATTAGTCAAACATAACAAAGGTCAGCTAGAAGCCAACGCCAAAATTGGTTTAGCGGGCAACCTACAACATCAATTTAATCTGCATGCTGAAGGTGAAATTCAAACCGATGAATTAGCGAAAATTAGCATAACGTCGGGTGGTAATCTGGATAAATTAAATTCTGATATTCGTTTGTCTGGGCCTTTTGAGTTCACTACAAAATTAGAGGCGCAACTTTCAGATGCAAAATTACCACTTTTGCTTCACACCCATTGGCAATCGGTTAAATGGCCTCTGACTGATCCTACATTGGAATCTGCCGTGGGTGATATTTCATTGCAGGGTAACTTAGCAAACTTACAGTTAGCAATATCGACTCAAGCAACTGGACAAGATATACCAGATGTTAACTTGCAACTATCAGGTAGCGCCGATTTATTTAACTCCCAAAAGCAGGTGGATATTAAACAATTGTTGGTTAATACCTTAGGCGGCAGTGTGACTAGCCAAGGGCAATTATTGCTGACAGATAGCCTAGACTGGCAAGGTAAAACTCAACTCGATTCTATTAATATTGAACAGTATTTGGCTAATGTACCCGCCCAACTAAATGGTGATTTGAATCTGAGTGCCAATAATCATCAAGGTGTATGGCAAGCCGCTGTGTCTAAGTTAGACATTAATGGTGCTTGGATGGACTATCCGTTAACCGCTAAAGGAAAAATGGATTACCATCAAACAAATGGTGTATCTGTTGAGCAGTTTTTATTAGCTAATGGGGCTAATAAAATGGCGTTTAGTGGCACATTGGATCAGCAAAATAAACTGGCTTTTGATTTTAATTTAGATGCACCCAAGATCAGCCAATCTGTTCCTGATGTTAAAGGGGCCGTAAGTGTAAATGGTCAAATATTAGGTTCGGTAGAGCAACCACAACTGACATATAATTTGAATGCAAGTCAGCTAGCGGTGAGCGATGTTCAGATCAATCAAATTGGCGGTGATGGTAGTCTTGTTTGGGATGACACTAAACCTCTTGCGTTAGATTTATCAGTGGCCGATATAGTGGTGGCTGGTAATCAAGTGGATAAGGCCAACTTGCAAATAACCGGTGATGCCAAAGACCATCAAGTGTCGCTTGTTACTAAGGGAGACAAATTAGATGTGGAGTTACTTATCGCCGGAAAACTGTCCGCAAGCGCATGGCATGGTCAGTGGTTAAAAGGCACAGTTAACACTCGGTATTCAAATCTAACTCTAGAGCAACCATTTGATATCCAAGCTGATTGGGGCAAGCAAAACTACAATGTTTCATCCCACTGTTGGCAGGAAAATCAGGGGCAACTTTGTATTAATCAAGCTAACTTTGCCCAGCAGCAAGCTAATTGGGATATCAGTTTAGCTAATCTTGATTGGGCCAACATATTGCAAAAACTTGAATTGGAAGGACCCAAAATTCAAACGAAGAGTGCTTTAAGCTTTGATAGTAAAGGTCAATGGAGTCAAGAAAAAGGTCCGTTAGCATCACTAGAGCTTTCTTTAAGTCCGTCCGACTGGACGATCACGCAAGAGCAAAGTGTCACACTCAATCTGCAAAACTTTGCCTTAAAAGCGCAAGTCACGGAATCTGAATTAACTGCTGATGTTGACTTAGTCGGGACAGAAATTGGCCAGGTGGGTGTGCAGTTCAAAGGCGACAGCGCCATGTTAAAACAAGACTTAACTCAGGCTATCGACGGAAAGTTGTTCTTGTCTGGTGTGAATTTAGCCTCGTTTAAAGCTTTAGTCCCCGAACTGGAAACCCTACAAGGTATAGTGAAAGGCGATACTAAAATTGCAGGTACCCTGTCTAAACCCCTAATTTATGGTGAGTTAGGCTTAGAAAATGCCGAAGTTAAAGGTGAATCTTTGCCAGTTAGCTTAAGCGAAGTGAATCAAAAAATTGTGTTAAATGGTCAGCAAGCTGAGTTTGACGGTAGTTATAAATTTGGCAAAGGGGTTGGTGAAATGACCGGCCAAGTGAGTTGGTTGCCAGACTTGGTTGGAAATATAGTCTTTAAGGGGGATGATTTAGAGGTAAACCATCAGGATATGGTTAAGGCCAGAATCAGTCCTAACATTAAGCTGTCTTTTGCTCCCGAAGGTATCGACTTAAAAGGCGAGTTAGTGGTGCCTTATGCGCGGGTGAAAATTCGTGAATTGCCGCCCGGTTCAATTTCACCTTCCGATGACGTGATATTCGTGGAACAAGAACAAGCTGAAAGTAGTGCTCGACAAAAACTTGAGATGAATATTCTGGTCAAAGTTGATCCTGAAAAAAGTGATGAAGTTAAGCTGGATGCTTATGGTTTAACTAGTGATTTACGCGGTGAACTCAGAGTTGAAAACAATCTTAAAGGTATGTTTGCACACGGCGAATTGAGTTTGGCCAATGGTCGGTATCGTGGCAATGGACAAAATTTAGTGATTCGTGAAGGGGATATTTCTTTTAGTGGCACATTAGATCGTCCTTACTTAAACATTGAGGCGATTCGCGATCCTTTACTGACCGAAGACGGAGTGATCGCGGGATTGCGGGTGCAAGGTGAAGCTGAAAGGCCTAAGGTTAAAATATTTTCAGAGCCAGAAATGGAACAACAACAAAGTTTGTCTTACATGCTGACTGGTCGTGGTATAGGGGAGTCTAGTGATGACAGTCAAGACACGGTAATCACAAATGCCCTTGTTTCTATTGGTTTAGGCCAAAGTGAAAATTTAGTGAGCAAGGTTGGTAATAAATTGGGATTTGAAGATGTGGCTTTTGATACGTCAGGCCAAGGTGACGAAACGCAGTTATCGTTAACAGGCACTATTGCTCCAGGATTACAGCTTAGATATGGAGTAGGGGTGTTTGACTCCGTTTCTGAAGTGGCTATTCGTTATGAATTGTTGCCTAAATTGTATTTAGAAGCCGTAAGTAGTTTAACCAATGCCGTAGATTTGTATTATCAATTTAGCATTGAAGGTAGCCAAAACAGGAAGATATTTGAGAGTGAGAAAAATGCTGAACAGCCTAACAAAAACTAGTGTAGACAGCGTTCATTATGTTTGAGTCTTTGGCTTATGCGCTTAATGTTACCTTACCTATAAGCTTAATTATTCTGCTTGGTGTTGGATTAAAACGTATAGGTTGGATCACTGATGAATTTGCCCAAACAGGCTCTAAGTTGGTGTTTAATCTAACATTACCGTGTTTGTTATTTGTCAACGTATCAACGATTCAGCTAGCTAGTCAAATGCCGGTGTTGTTGTTAACTGTTGCGATAAGTGTAGCGACCTTGACATTTATCGCATTACATTTTGGTGCGTTTGTACTCTCTACTCAGCAATCACGAGGAGCCTTCGTACAAGGGGCATTTCGGGGGAATTTAGCCATAGTCGGTTTGGCACTATCCGTTAGCGCATTTGGTGAACAGGCGTTGGCTGTGGCGTCTATGTATTTAGCCGTTTTAGTACTGCCGATAAACATATTTTCAATTTTAACTTTGTACTACCACCAAGCGAAAAATCCTTCTATACGCACTGTGGTGTGGAACGTTTTGTCTAACCCTTTAGCGATTGCTATTTTGTTAGCTTTGGTCGTAGCGGCTGTGCCGATTCAAGTGCCCAGTTTGATTATGGAAACAGGTAACTACTTGGCCAGAATGACTTTACCATTGGCATTGTTATGTGTAGGTGCTTCGATTCGTTGGCATGAGTTTAAAGCATCTGGTTTGTTGTATTTGACCATAGCCGTGAAACTAGTTTTTTTACCCTTAGTGGCTGTTAGCGTTGGTTATTCCTGTGGTTTACAGGGGGCAGAATTAGGAGTGTTATTTATGATGATGGCAGCTCCCACTGCAGCGGCAGCTTATCCTATGGTCAGAAGTATTGGAGGCGATTATCACCTAACCGCAGCTATTATTGCTGGCAGTACTGTGTTGTCTATGTTCACCTCAACCATTGGGCTGTTTTTGTTACGATACTTTGAGTGGGTATAATTCAAACTTTCCCAATATGTGAAAATACCTAACCCTCAAAAATAAACGGGCCATCAGAGCCCGTTCTATTTGAATTAACTAATTTGGAAACTATAGATATTAGTTGGCGACCGACGGTTCACCATGGCCTGGTCGAGGCGGTTCACTTTCAGTGACAACAAGACGTGAAAAAGTCACACTTGTGTAATCCCCATTGGCCTTGTCTTCTTGCCAGTCACCTGTGCCAGGACAAGCTGGATACCAAAAACCAGGATCGTCTTTGGTACTACATTGGTTATATGCACCAGCCTTAAAATAATTGAAATCTAGCGTGTACCCATATGGGTGATCAAATTTGTCCATTTGGCCGTACGCATTGACTGCATTGGCTAAGTTAATTTTGTATTCGACAGTATCATGGCCATCGGCTTTAAATGTGAGGTACATTACATCTTCATGAACATTCACAACATAGCTGAACTCTTCGCCTAACGATACGCCTTGGTCACCTGGATCTTTAGGATCTAACCAAGTATTGCCCCAAACAGGATAAGCAATGTCTTGACGGTTTGGATCATCTTTTGGCAGGTTTCGTTCATACGTCCAAAATACAGAGCCTTTTTCGTGACCAGGATGTTTCTTAAAATAAATTTTAAGTGGTTCATTACCCCAACCAAACCCTTTAATAGGTTTATCCCACTTGGTGGCATGGATTTGACCAACAACAACTGAAAAAGCAGGGGCCTTTTCTGGATATTTGGCTCTAAGCGCAACATGGTCTACTTTAAGTGTCGCCTCCATCTTGCCACCAACTCGTTTAAACTTTTTGGCGATAGGGTTACTAGCAACTGTAAAATTATTTTTGGGTGATTGGGTCTTATAGCGTGTAGATTTACCACGTAACATATGACGCAACTCACTACGAGTATTAGAGGTGTTTTTAGTCGTGGTCGCCTTATTGGGTGATGAAAACACCATTCTCCCTTCTTCGTCTAGATAGAAAAAATCAGGGTGTTCAAAATCTTGAATGTTTTTAACAGTCACAGAGTCCGGTTTGCCATCCTTATTTTTATCAGTTGGCAGGGTAATGTTCCATTCGCTTAAATCAAACTTGTCGGCAGGAACTTCTGCAACTGCGCTTCCAATAACACTTAGTGTTAACCCAAGTGTTAACACTACTTTTTTCTGTGTAAGGTACTTAGAAATAGTTTTCATAAAATCTCATTATTCTTTGTAGGTACAAACGTAAGTATTTAAATTGCGTCTTGTCATATGCATTATTGACTTATTATTATTACGCAGATGACATCTTATCAAATTATGCCAAGGTAGCGATAGACTAGGAGAAACTCTAAAGAGGTAAACTTAGGAGTTTTCTATAAGTTATCTAATTGGGGATAAGGTTTAATTGCAGTACTAACTTTTCTCAAACTCTTCAGCACTAAAGTTACTTTTGAAAGTGAATGCTTTTGGGGTGTCTCCATTAGTCCGAAGAAAATCTAGTTTTTCTACTGCTTCTTGCAGTGTTGGTGTATAGCCAATGGGGATCCACCACAAGACGTAACTATCTTGTGGAATATTGTGAAACCATTCTTTTTTGCGACGAAGAAAATCTCTATGGTGAGTCCTGAACATAAAATTTTTGAGGGCATCCACAGACTCCCATACGGACATATTGACGATTATGTCTGGGTCTGAAAACACTTGAATTTGAGTCGCATCACCGCCTTCGTCTTTGAGACGCCAAATAAAGCCTGAGCTTGATTCAGCTATTTGGTTAACGGGCTCTAAATTATCGACAAACTCTTTCATTTCAACTGACTCTAACGAGTACTTTGCTTTGGCAATGTTCAATTGTGCAAGATGCATAATATTCCTTTGTGTGCTCTAAAGTTTAATCATAAACAGCATTTATGGATCCATGTTCGCTGTTTCATCATTCTCGTCTGTCAGCTGGTTGGCGGCCCGTGGAAAACGTAGTGACGTTAGCTGGCATCACTTCCCATGAGGCTTTCGAGTCAACAAAAATGTGATGTATTTCATCTAGTTCAGGTTCACCGTTTAGACAACCAAGTGTTATCCCATGAATAACTCCATCAAATGTGCCGCAAAGTGTCGAGCCGCAAGTGCCACAAAATAGTAAACCAAAACCCTGTTTACTCACGTAGGACGTCAATTTACCTTCACCACTTATCCACTGAAAATCTTCTGCTGCTATTCTAGCGTAGTTAGAAGATTGAGAGCTAAATGCCTTTCTACATCGAGAACAATGGCAGGATAGTGGGTCAATTAGTGGGCCATTGATTTGGTATTTAACTTCACCACAAAAACATTCACCGGTCTGCATTATGTTTCCTTATTAATTTGATAGCTGTGAGGTTACCCCCAAATTGATAGTAACTCTTGTTAAACTATCTAGGTTCAATTCCTCTCGCATACAAACGTTTGTTAAGCACGAGCTTATAAAACCGTAATTTGTGAAGCATCGGTTACCTTAATATGTGTTTGGTAGTAATATTTGCTCGTTCGCCTTCCCATAGTAACGAAATAAATTTTTGTCCTTTGGGCTTCACCAATAACCTGAATAGTTTTACCTTTAAAAAAATCCATTGGTGACTGTTGTGTTTCTGAAATTAATTCTCTGATGGTTTTATCTGATAAAGCGATAGTGATGTTTCTTTGGTCTCTGTAGTCTAACTCTGTGTTAAGAAATATTCGCCTATCGCCTTTTTGCGAACCGGTAGCTTGAATAGTAAGAGAGTAAATGCCCTGAACTCCGTCTGGAGCTGAATCAGCTGCACTACGTATAATTTGCATCGTATCGGATGTTTTTAGACCTGATGTAGTGGAGCTGCCTGCGAAGAGTCCTATTGAAAATATTACTATTAAAAATCTCATATTTTTTAAATTCCTTTTAAGTGCCTAACAACTTATTAGACGTTAAAACGTCGCGTTTAAAAATGACATTATGTCGTTTATTATTCAGGTTATATTTTTATACTGTCTCTACCTTGTTCTTTTATAACCGTTTTCTGCTAGTGAAGCAAAAGCTAGTTGCAGAAATATCCCTAAATGTCCCAGCTCTGCTGTTATTGGAAAATTGCTGACTTGTGTGTTTGTACAAACAAACTTAGCTGTATGTACAAACACAAATTATTAGCCTTAGTTTGCAGGGAGTAACTCTTTTTCTGCCAGTTGTTTTCGGGTGAAAATCCATACACTTATCCAACCAAATATAAACATAGATATAGCGATTTCTATAAGGTGAGCGTAACGAAGTGTTTCAGCCATTTGTGGATTTGGGAACAAGAGTTGTGCCGATCCCAATGTTGCTAGTGCTATACCACATATCAATTTTTGATGATTTAACGAGCCTGTAAAATACACAATAATGGGTAGTATTATTAATCCCCACAATAAACCTCTGCCTATTTGGAATATTGGCATCCACCAAGGTAATGATAAACCACTGTAGGTCCCTGCAAAGCTTTCACCAGCTAATGGGATCAAAATGAAGGCCCCGGCTGTTAAATAACAAACTGCGTAAAGTACGCTAACCAACCCTAGGTTTTTAATTAGACAGCCAAGAGGTATTGCCCGGATTTTATTTAGATTAAGTGTCGTCGTTGAGTTAGCCAACTTGGCCACTAAAGGGCAATACAAACAAGCCATTAAAAGGTTATGGATTTCTACGAATAGAATGTCTGATAAAGACATCAGTGGCACATCCGTCCAAATGTTTAAGAAAAATAGGGCTTCTATCAACATCATGAAAGATTTTGTTCCATGAAAAATGACTATCAGGATTAAGGATTTTTTGATGAAGGATATATTGAACATCGTGGCTAACCAAAACAATACCAGAGTTTCGATTAGGCTAACGGCCATGACTATGGCCATGGATGCATTTTCTTCGGCACCAAGTGGTGGTGGGATCAACAATTGAATAACCATTGCCGCTAAAATAAAACTAAAGGCATGCCAAAAACTTAAACCTAGTAATTTACCAAGTGTGGTGAGGGGCTGTTTCATCTTCGTTCTCTCTTCTTTTTAAAATCAGGTATAACAAAATGGGTTGACCAATAGACAGTAGTGAAAGAAGAGCAATCTATGTATGGGAAATCAGGCCTATTGAAGTAGGAAATTGTACCTATATCCCCATTTAAATTAAGTTTGACCGAGTATTAAGAGGATAGGGTGGCTAATAGAGCGATCCGGTTGGTGACTTCTAATTTTTTGAATATATTGTAAAGATGGTTTTTAACCGTGCTAGGGGAGATATTAAGTTGTGCCGCTATTTCTTTATTGCTGTATCCCGCTTTTACAGCTTTGACTATTTCTTGTTCTTTGGCGGTAAGGCTATCTAGTTTAGTGCCGCTGATGGTTGGTGTTGATTTTTCGGGATCGATTTTTTGTTGTAATGTTAATCCAAAGAAGTCATCTCGCCACATCCACAATAGTAAATTGATTGCGATATAGATGAGCGGCAGACTTAATGTGCCACCTCGTTCTACAATGGTTTGTCCAAAAAAAGCGCCTTCAATTAATGCCATAATGATGGCAATAATGGGAATTAATATAGATAACATTCTGTGCAATGTTAATTTTTTGGACGTATGTTGCCAGCGTAGTTTTTGACAGTAAACGACACATATCGTAAAAATACTGATGGGAAAAGTGAGAATATAAACAAAATATTCCGCGGGAAATTGCCACAAAGCAATACAGGCCGTTGGTCCAGATAGTGCAGCCAACAAAAGCTTAAAATGAAGAGACTGAGTAAATTCTAAACCTAAACTTAGATAGGTCTGCCTCGGTTGTAAATAGCTCAGTAACCCAATAATACATAGAGCACCACTAATAAATACTTGCACCACATCAGCACCACTAACAATGTTGGTGGAAACATACAATGAGACACTACCGAATAACACAAAGAAAGAAATGATAAGGTAAATAGCTAAGGTTTCGGTGAACCCTCTAGTGCCTTTATAAAGTGGATATATGACCGAAATTAACGCCACACCACTTAATAAGGAGAGTGCATACAAGATAAAATAGAGGTGGCTCATTGTATCTCCTTTTTGAATCTAAACGGGCAGAGGTTAGTTGTTGAAAAGATTAATCTTCAACTATTTCTTTACCCATTTGTAAGGTTTTAGTGGCGAGTTGTACTTCTTTTAAAAAAGTTAACAAGGCAAAGATTAATAGAAATAGCGCAATGATAAATAAGGTGATGATGATTTGACTGAAATCAAAGACTAATAAATCACCTACGAATAATAGCACCACAACAGAACACACAAATAGCGCACATGCAGTACATAAACCTATAGAGCGGTTAATTAGGGTAATTCTGCGCCACAGGTTTTTTAATTCTTTTTCTGATGTTTCGAGATATTCAGGACTTTTTATGGACTGTACTTTACGCTCCATAATCCTTGCTCTATCTACAATTCTGCCTAATCTGCCAGACATAACATTCAAAAAGCCGGCAATACCGGTCAACATAAAAATGGGTGCTACAACTATTTGTATAATTTGTGCTAAATCGGTAACCGATGAACTCACCTTGTTAATTCCCTCGTTTTCTAAATATGATGTGTATTAGCAGTCATTCAAGCCATTATTGATTAATGACTTGTTTGCCTGCTGTTAATGCTATTGTTTTGCCTTGCCAATTAAAGGTGCCCGATGTGCCTTTGGGCAATATTACTTCACCCGACACACTATTGTCGCGCCTGGTTAGTTTAACCGATACTTCTCCTTTAGGATGAGGCATTTTTGCATTGATGGTGGTTAACTCACCAAAATGCGGGGCGACGGTTATTTTGTCAAAATGTTTTGCTGCTGGATAAATACCCGCCACTATTTTTAAGAAGTGATAGTTAGGAGAAGCACTCCATGCGTGGCAATCGCTACGGGGTTCAATGTCTTTTTCTGCAAAGGTGGTTAATCCCATATCTAGCTGGTTAGTCCAATTCTCCAGGAGCTGCGTATATCTGTCGCCTAATCCTACTTTATGTAAGGCATTGAATAAATAGAATTTATAGTAAATGGTTGTCTGAATTAAACTTTTGTCACTTAAGATCTTTTCCATTAATTGTTTTTGAGCATTTTGGGGTATGGCGTCGGTTAAAATGGCCATAATGTTAGTGTGCTGTGAAAACTTTTGTTTATTTGGTGTTTCTGCAAAAAGGCCTTTGCTTTTAACATAGGTGTGTTTCATCACACTTTTTATAATCTGCTTTTCCAGTGCCGCATATTGTTTCGCTTCTTGGTGATAACCTAAGTCACTAAACATTTCGCTGGCGTACTGTAATGTTTTTACAAATTGTAAAGCCACTGATGTTGAATAGCCGTCGTCAGCGCCAAATGGGATGCCATTTTGATACTCAGGTGTCCAGTCAGTAAAGTTCCACCAACGCATATCTTTGGGCATGACAATACTGTTATTACTGGTATCGACTTTGTCTATCCACCAATTTAATACACTTCTCATTCCTGGAACATAATCGCGAACAAAGTCATCGTCATGTTTGTATTGCGTGAAGTCATGGATCATGTTGATCCAAAGTAATGAATAGGTCGGAATAATTTGCACAATATAAGAGGGGTAACGGCTGGCGGTTAATCCATTAGGTAGTCGAGAATTATCAAACATCTCAATGGCTTTACGCATTAATCTATCGTCACCACTCACACTTAGGGCGGCTAATGCTTCTATTCGTGTATCGCCTATGTATTGTAATTGCTCATAATATGGGTCGATAAACCCTTCAACAGATGAGTTACGTAAACTCAACCACGCCGCGTCCCAAATTTCTGACAATACAGGGTTGTCGGTTTCGAATTGTGCATTTTCTTGAAACGGGTAGGCAGTGTATACACCGTAATAATCATCGATAACCAATGGTTGGTTTTGAGTCGTAATGTCTAATTGAATAAAACGATAAGTCTTTTGCCCTAAAGGTTTGAATTGCCTGTTGTTACCACCGTCGGCGGTGACTTTATCAAAGTAGCCTAAGATCTTTTTACCTTGGTATTCATTACGATGACCTTTTTTCCAATTTTTATCAAACAATGCCTCTGAGTAGGTCATTTTAATTTGGCTGCCGCTACCTTTTGAATAATGTAAAACAGGATGTCCAATTGAATGCTGTGTTTGATCAATTAATATACTAACGGTTTTATTCGCTGGAATTGTGAGTGTGCCAGTACCTTTTATAAAGTCTTCGCTGATTTCTATATTTTCACTACGTGCTATTTTAACAAAACGTTGTTTGGTTTCTTCCATAAACGGAATAGTGCGTGGAGTTAAATACCAAGTACTGCCATATAAAAAACCCTGACCAACTGCAAATTCGACGGTGCCCAGTTTAGGTGTTAACCAGCTCGAATCATCAAAGCCCGTTTCTCTCCAGCCCCACGGGTGGAGCGAAGAGTTTAATGACTCGCCGGGTCCTGCAGCATAATATCCACGCAAATCAGCGCTCATAAATGGGATGACGCTAAATCCAGTATCATTGGTAACTTTCCAACCAGAATCTGCTCCAGTGTTTATGTCGACAAGATTATTTTTATCACCTTGTAAAATAAACGCGGTTTGAAAGGTCATGGTTGAGGCTTTACGGTATTCACCAAAATTAACCACTTCTACAGCAACGCTGTTTGCGCCCAAGCTTAAGTATTGTGCAATATCTAGTGTCTCATAACGATAATGGTTGATGTCTGCAATGGACGGCCCAGATACTAAATATTGGCCATTCACGTACAGTCGATAGCGGTTATCGGCACTTAAGTGAATAATAAAATTTTCAGGTTGTTTGCTTAAATCAAAAGTCCGTCTAAATAAAAATTTACGAGCATCTAAGGTGGATTCGGTTGGGTGCGTTATCCATTGTGCCTTCCAGGTAAATTTTAATTTTGTAAACTCTTTACCTTGATGGTTGACCTTAACGGTTGATTCCGGCGAGTATTTTTGATTAAGAGCAACATCATTAGGTTGTATAGAGGCGAAAGCATTGGCAAAAATATTGAGGGCTAATAATGTGATAAAGAGCTTAATGACAAGATGTAGATTCATTACTTATCCTATGACTTATTATTTTTTTATATTGTTTTAGTTTCTTAGGTTGTCATACAAGGTAAAAGCTTGTCTAGTCATGAATTTCAAATTGAGCATAAAAAAGCCAAAGAAGAACACCTTCTTTGGCCATTGAATTTCTAAGTTTTAGTTTTGTTCAGGTTATTGAAAATAATTAAAATAACTAATTTTTTTCACTATCACTTTTTCATTCACCTACAACTTCTTCTTCGTCTTCAACTTTGACGGCCCATAGGTCATGTTCGTCAGTATGAATAATTTGCGCCCAGATTAAGTCTCCTGGCTTTACCTCAAATTCGTCGGTTAAATGTACGTTACCGTCTATTTCTGGGGCATCTGCGTAACAGCGACCGACTGCGCCTTCAGGTGTTACTTCGTCAATAATGACTTGGTATTCCATTCCTATTTTTGCTTTTAGTTTTGCTGCACTAATTTGGGACTGCACCTGCATAAAACGTTCGAATCGTTGTTGTTTAACGTCTTCACTAATAGGGTCGGGCAGGGCATTGGCTTTAGCGCCTTCAACGTCCGAGTATTTGAAGCAGCCTACTCGGTCAAGCTGGGCTTCTTCTAAGAAGTCTAATAACATTTGGAAGTCTTCTTCTGTTTCACCAGGAAACCCCACAATAAATGTTGAACGGATAACTAAGGTGGGGCAGATTTCTCGCCACGCTTTAATACGTTCCATAGTGCGCTCTGCAGCTGCGGGGCGTTTCATGAGTTTTAATATCCGCGGACTTGCATGCTGAAACGGTATGTCTAGATAAGGTAATATTTTTCCATCGCGCATGAGCGGCATTATTTTATCTACTGACGGGTAAGGATAAACATAATGCAATCGAACCCAAATGCCCATTTCGCCGAGTTTTTCACATAAGGCTTTCATGTCTGTTTTGACAGGCATGCCATCCCAAAAATCAGTTTTGTTTTTTACATCAACGCCATACGCACTGGTGTCTTGAGATATCACCAATAACTCTTTAACACCTGCATTTTTTAAACGTTTAGCTTCGTCTAAGATACTACCAATAGGACGACTAACTAAATCTCCACGCATTGAAGGGATAATGCAGAATGTGCATCTGTGGTTACAACCTTCTGATATTTTTAAATAGGCATAATGACGAGGTGTTAACTTAACTCCAATGTCTGGCACTAAATTAAGGTAAGGGTCATGTTGTGGTTGAGGCAAATGTTCGTGTACTTGATTTACCACTTCTTCGTAGGCATGAGGGCCGGTAATAGCTAAAACATTAGGATGTACTTCACGGATCTCGTCTTCTTTTATGCCTAAACAACCTGTGACGATCACTTTGCCATTTTCGGCTAAAGCTTCACCTATGGTATCCAGTGACTCTTGCACTGCCGAATCAATAAACCCACAGGTATTGACTATCACTAAATCAGCATCGTTATAGGTGGGCACCACATCATAACCTTCGGTACGAAGTTGCGTTAAAATACGCTCAGAATCAACCAAGTTTTTAGGACACCCCAGACTAATAAAACCAATACGAGTGCCATTGGTTTTTTTTAGGTTTGCTCCTTCTTCTAATACCTTCACTGGTGTTTCTAAGGTGGTGGTTTGAGAAGGATCAAAGTTTTTAACTGTCATGGTGCGCCTTGGTGGATCTTTGATGATTTAGGGTGGCGGATTATACAGTAAGTCACCGCTATAGTGAATTTAATAGACAATAAATTCATAGTGTTTTTAGCTGGTGTGTAGTAATACCTATGCGCAATAAAAAAGCCCCAATCTATGTTGGGGCTTTCAATGTTTTAAACCAATCTTGTCGGTATAAAGCTAATGTATAGAGCTAAGTTATAGAGCTAAGTCTGTTTCAGCTAAAACTGCGCCGTTTAAGTCAATGCTTAAATCAGCCACCCCATCTCCGTCAACATCGCCTTTTAACTTCCCGTCTACATAACTTAATTCACCTGCAGTGCTAGTAAACGCTGAATTAGCGATATAGGTAAAAGAAGCGCCAATTGCTGTTAGGTCAATAATATCTTCGCCAGTAGAAAAATCTGAGATAACATCTCCAGATTCAGCTAGGTTAAATACAAAAGTGTCATTTCCTGAACCACCAAGGTATGTATCGGCACCGCCTTGTCCTTCAAGAACATCATCACCTTCATTGCCCGTTAATACGTTGGCAAATTCATTTCCTTTTAAGTAATCACGTTGTGAAGAACCAATCGCATTTTCAATCACTGTTCCATAGGCAATTGCAATATTGTCATGGCTTGTTACCGCTAATCCACTCACACCTGTTTCAAATGCTAAAAAGCCTTCGTGGTTGCTTGTGGTTAAACCTTGCCAAAAATTTGAAGTGCCTGGTGCAACATCCCCAACAGCTCCTCCTGCATCACTTATCAATTGTCTTCGACTGTTTATAACATCATCACTTGGAACCGAAGCAGCTCCCGAGCTATATTCGCCGTCATTGAGATTAATATAAACGCTTACATTTGCGCCAGACATATCGATTGTGTCATTACCACCTGCGTCATAGATAGTTAAAATCGGGAACATATTTTGACTAAAGTCATATACCGCTTTACCTGCATTGGAGTTCCAACCATAAACTGTATCTCCTGTTCGCGTAGTGGGATCAGCGCCATAGGCAGTTTGAACAGCTAAGATATCATGCACCATAGGTGTGTGTGGGTAGTTGTAAAAACCTGTGGTCCAGTCTACTGCGCCTCCACCAAATGGCTGATTAGAGGTTTCTTCATCCCCCCAGTAGGACATTAATGTATATTGGTTGCTGTCTTGGGCATACTCTGCCTGACTAACATAATCTGTTGCACCAGCACCATTATATGCGCCTGGATGGCTTAGTCCTATTGCGTGACCTAATTCGTGAATTAATGCGGTTTTTCCATAACCACCAAAAGTTAGCCAAGCATTAGTCCAGTTTATTTCTGGGGTGGCGACAAAAATATCACCAAAGAACTTCCAACCTTTAGCATTGGTAAAGTCGTATTCTGGATAATATGCATAAGCTTGGCCCGGGTCATAACTATTAGAAAACTGAATATCAGCACCTTTTGAACCTCTTTCAACGAAACTTGGCGCAATTAGGTCATCCCATAAATCGATTGCAGAACGGGCTGCTTCTTTTTGCGCATCAGAAAAACCGCTCAGGCCGTAACCCGCTGAAAATCCGTAACGTGGATTATTGTATAACCCAGTTAACTTTTTACCGTCCGGAAAATTATAGGTAATCGATCCTCCATTTACTGAGTTAAGGTAACCGGTCCAGATTTGATCAATGACTCTAGGTAAATCTGCAATTTCCTTGCCCCGAAAAGTGTACCCCGCATATCTGTCTAAACTTAGTTCTTGGGGGCTGACTAAATTGTTTACATCCGCTTGTAAATTACTTGATGTGACGTCTTTTACACTCGCCAATGTGGAAAGGCTGAATAATGCAACACTGATAGCTAAAGCTGTTTTGGCAGGTTTAAAGATTGTTATTTTTTTCATGTTATTTTCCCTTTATTCGTTTGGTAATAAACTGACCCTTCATGGTTCAGTTTTTATAAGAAAGCGCCATTTGAGCAATTTGTCAATATTTCACGCTTGTATTTAGGTTATTGTTTTCAATAATTTATGGCTTTGCATATTATTTGCACATTGTTTTGTTAAGCTGAACCTAATCATTATGTAGGGTGTTGTACGTTGGACGTTTTATGAAGCTACAGAATAAACTCTTTTTGCTACTATTTGGGTTTAGCTTACTGTTAGTCACTGTTTTGATAATGCTGATGCAGTGGAGCATTGGTAAAGGCATGGTGGAGTACGTTAACACCAAAGAAATAGAGACCTTATCACCGGTTGTTAAACAACTTGTTATTGAATATCAAGGCAACAATAGTTGGCAAAACCTTGAAGGTAATCACAGTCGATTTAGGCAACTTATTTCAAACCAATTAAAAGGTAGTGATTTCGATTCCAGGCAGGGAAGGCGTCCTCCTAAACGTTTTGATGCGGAGTTGCCCGACAGGAACCAAAGTTTTCGTCCTGACCAGCCAGAATACAGACCAGGAAAACCGCCACCAAGAGGAGAGAAAAGAGGACCTCCGCCACCTGAAGATGGTGCACACTATGCATTATTAAGTTTTAATAAATCCTTGGTGGCAGGTAAATATCTGTCGGAATTGGAATACACCACCACCCCAATACTGGTTGGTGAGAAGACAGTGGGGTATTTGGCGGTGTCTAAGCGTCATGACCTCGCAGAAGGATACGAAGTCGATTTTATCCAGCAACAAGAACATTATTTGTGGTTGATTGGTCTAGTTTGTATGTTGCTGGTGGTATGTGTCACTTTCCCTCTTGCGAGTCATATTGTGCGACCTATCAAATTAATTACCTCGGGTATGCACAAGTTGACCCAAGGCGATTATCAGCAGTCTATTCAATTAAAGCGTGAGGATGAATTAGGCGAACTCAGTCGAGACTTTAACGAACTTGCACTGACTCTGGTTGAAAATGAATCGACACGAAAACGTTGGTTAGCAAATATTTCACATGAATTACGCACGCCTTTAGCTATTTTACGAGGGGAGTTAGAGGCCATGCTTGATCAAGTGAGGCCAATGAATAGCGACAATGTTGGTTCAGCCTATGACGAAACTAAACATTTACAACGACTCATCGACGATCTTAATTTATTAACAAGCGCAGACATAGGCGGTATGCAATACCGTAAAAGCAATCAGAATTTAGTGACACTCATCAGAAATGAATTGGACAAAAACAGTGGGTATTTATCTGATGCTGGTATCACCATGCATTTTTCTTCGAGTGTTGAAAATTTAGACCTGTATTGTGATAAAACGCGATTGTGTCAGTTATTTGAAAATATTATTAACAACTGTGTAAAGTATTCGTCAGGTTCCAGATTACAAGTGAATTTGGCTTTGATCAGCGCAGATAGAAGTACACAAGCTTGTGAAAAAGATTTAATCCAAATAACTTTTGCTGATGATGGTGTGGGTGTAGAGGAACAACACTTACCGCACTTGTTTGAACATTTATATCGAGTTGATGATTCTCGTAATCGTCAAACCGGAGGGTCTGGTTTAGGCTTGTCAATATGCCGCCATATTGTGACGGCCCATCAAGGTGAACTTACCGCTTCGAAATCGTCTTTAGGCGGTTTAGCTATTATTATCTCTTTACCTGTTACCCAATAGGATGTGAAAAATGCCTGATACAGTATTGATTGTTGAAGATGAAGTGAAGTTAGCAAACTTGCTGTCGGATTATTTTAAGTTAAGCGAGTACACTCCTCATATGATCCATCATGGCGATGAGGTCATCGATTGGGTCAAGTTAAATCAACCAAAAGCGATTTTATTAGACATTATGTTACCAGGTAAAAATGGTATCGATTTATGCAAACAAATCCGTCAGTTTTCTAATATACCTATTTTAATGGTGACCGCTAAAGTAGACGAAATAGACCGACTTTTAGGACTTGAGTTAGGAGCAGATGATTATATTTGTAAACCTTTTAGTCCTCGTGAAGTGGTTGCTCGAGTAAAAGCCGTGTTGAGACGAACACAAAACACCAATAATAATGTGATGGCTTTTGAACTAGATGAAGATAGATTAGCCGCCAATTATTTACATAAATCTGTGAGTTTGACAGCGGTAGAGTTTCACTTATTAAAACGTTTAGCTGATCAACCAGAACGTATTTTTAGTCGAGAACATCTAATGGAAAACATTTATTCAGATCATCGAATTGTGAATAACCGTACTATTGATAGTCATATTAAAAAATTAAGAAAAAAACTCGCTGATATTAGTGAGGGTAAGGATTGGATCCAGTCTGTGTATGGCGCTGGGTATCGTTTAGTGTTGGATTAATTACCGCTAATTTTCGATAAAATCTATTTTTGTGTTGTTCCTTTATTGATGCACATTGTTTGCATGTTTACTTGTTAATCTTTATCACGAATTAACAAAACAGGACATACCTCATGAAATTTAAAACACTTACATTAATTAGTATCAGTTTGCTATTTTCCTTTGCAGTTCTTGCTCAAGGGGGTGAAGGGCAACATCATAAAAAGGGCGAAAAACCAGAGCATAAACAACGTCCTAGTTTTTCAACACTTGATACCAATTCAGATGGTGCGATAGAGATTGATGAGTTTTCATCTTATCCCATTCCACATGGTGAACATACAACCGTATTTGCAAACATAGATACCGATGGTGATTCAGAAATTAGCCAAGTAGAGTTTGAAAGTCATAAGCCCCCACACCGAAAAAAGCCAGATTGTGTTGAACAGAACAATTAAGCCCTATGTTTGAATGTAAACACGCAGCTATAGGCTGCGTTTTTTGTTTTAGATTTATCTCAAATAAAAGTGAAAAACGTTTCGACGTGACCGTTAATAGAAAATCCGATGGTATGAAACAATCATTTAAAATGACACCCAATCAACCTAATATTTTTCTACTCTAGCTCGACGCTTACATTTAGGCCCTCTCAATGACGAAATTTTTAGTGGATAGCAAGGCGCCTTATCTCGAGCTCAGGTTAATTATTACGAGTGAACAACTGAATCGTCTGGATATCGGGCTGTCACTTCCGCCATTTTATCTATGTTGTTCATTACCCAATCAATAATACTTGGGTCGAAATGAGAACCACTATCGCGTTTCAGCAACGCAAGAATATCTTCAATTGGCCAGGGTTCTTTATATGAGCGTCGACTCCCTAGTGCATCAAACACATCCGCTACCGCAACAATTCTGCCATAGATATGGATTTCTTCACCCACTAACTTTTTGGGGTAACCACTACCATCCCACTTTTCATGATGCTCACCTGCTACAACAGCAGCTGCGCGGAGGATTTCTCTATTGGATCGTTCTAATAATTGTTGACCCATGCTGGCATGGCATCTCATGACATCAAATTCTTCATCACTTAATTTCCCCGGTTTATGTAAAATTGAATCAGCAATGCCTATTTTTCCAAAATCGTGTAATGGAGAGGCCACTTTGAGAATTTCAGCTTCTTTTTCTGTCATCCCTAAACCTTTGGCGATTAAATAACTATATTCGGCAACTCTTCGTACATGGTTGCCTGTTTCTTTTGAGCGAGTTTCTATCGCTTCCCCTAACATATAAACCATATCTCGTTGGGTGCCCTCAATTTCGTCTTTTAATAAGGCATTTTCGTATGCAATAGATACGTTTTGTAAAAAAAGCTTCACTAAATCGGAATCATCTTCTGACATGTTATCGTTGGCTCGGATATAGATAACATCTTCTCTTTCAGGCGTGGGTTGAAAGTATCCGACGTATTCATTGTCTCGTACAATAAGAGATTTGGTAATGAGCGCTTCTTGCATGATGGCTACGACTTCTTTAGGTAGATTTTCGTCGGCATATTTTCCAATTGTTGGTTGAAAAGATCCGGTTGCTGCAACAACTTCCATGCGTTTTTGGGTAGGGTTTTGTTCTATAGCCACACCATCACAATGTGCATAAATGCTATTTTTTTCTAAATTTAATAGGGCTAAAAGTTGTTCTAGCACACCTTGAATAAAGCCTTGTAGCATAGTGGGTCGAAAGATCTCCCCTGTCGATTCTATGACTCTTTGTAGCCCTTTACGGTTATTATTTAAGCTTTCTAAATCTCGATACGAGCGTAAACTAGTTAAAATAGTACTAAACAGTTTTTGGGTGGTTAACTCTGATTTTTCTTTGTAATCATTAATATCAAAATCTAACATGACTTTTCGTTCCGGAGCTTCTCCAGGTTGCCCTGTACGGAGAACTATACGGATCATTCTGTTTTTAAGGTCTGAGCGAATAAATTGGATTAAATCTAATCCAGCCCGATCTGTTTCCATCACAACGTCAATGAACGCTAGGGCAAAGTCATCGTATTTTAATAATATGGATTTAGCTTCTTCACCCGTGTAAGCATGAACAAATTCAAGCTCTCGTCCTTCAAACACAAAATTTTTTAAGGCAAACTTAGTGACATCATGAATGCTAGGTTCATCATCTACAATCAGTACTTTCCAATAAGATTTTTCTACTGACTGAGTTATTTTTTCTTCAGGAGCAAAAAAAAGTTTGTCATCATTATTTGTCATCGTTCAACTCTCCATCATTTATTGGAAGCTTTACCTCGAAGCGAGCGCCATTGCCAGGGCTACTGATCACCTTCACCTTGCCTCTTAAGGTAGAAGTGATTAAGTTGTAAACAATATTTAAGCCTAAACCACTTCCCCCTGTTCCCCTGCGGGTTGTGAAAAAAGGATCAAAAATTCGAGCCTTAATTGACTCATCAATGCCTTTTCCCGTGTCTTCTACTACGAGTGTTAAGTTGTTGTCATCTGACTCACTCGAAATTAAAATACTGCCAACACTATCTTGGTTAAAACCATGAGTGAGTGAGTTATCAATAAAGTTACTCACTATTTGAAATAGGGCGCCAGGTTTAGTATTGATAACTATATCTTCTTGAGTTTCGTTGTTAACGGAGATCGATGTCTTCTTAAACTTAGGCCGCATGCTTGTTATTACTTCATTAATATAATCGTGAAGTCTAATTTCTCTATAAATATCACCGGTTTGATCCACTGCAACTTGCTTAAAGCTTGAAATTAATTCTGAAGCTCGATGCAAATTTTGAGTCAAAATTGCACTGCCTTCCTTGGTATGGTTAAGAAAATTTTCTAAATCTGATCTGGTCATTTCACCGTTATGATATTTAGGCAATAAGATACGGACTTCTTCTTCAATACTTGAAGCTGATGTGACACCAATACCAATGGGGGTATTAATTTCGTGAGAAATGCCTGCCACTAAACTCCCTAAAGAGGCCATCTTTTGGCTTTGTACTAACTCATTTTGTGCTTCATGAAGCGCTTCGAAACTTTCATTTAGACGGTTATTCGCTTGTGTTAATTCATTGGTTCTTTCATCTACACGTTGCTCTAGTGATTCGTTTAATTGATTAAGAGATTGTTCGACGTTTTTTTTATCTGTTATGTCGTCTATTACAATTAATAAGCGGACTCTATCAATATGAATAAATTTCACCTGAGTAGCAGATAAAATTCGTCCAGCTTGATTCTCACCAAGTTGAAATTCAGCATTTCCCTTTGGCGATTTATGGTTTTTAGATTTATTTACCCAATGAGAAAATCGTTCAAATTCATGACTTGCGAAAGTTTGAGCAAGTTGCGAGATGGTTTTGGTATCTTTTTTTTCTATGGAAAATAAGGTTCTTAATACATCATTGATTAGTACTATTTTCTCATTTTCTAAGACCAATATGCCTCTCCCAACAGCCGACTGAGCTTTAAATACCGCTTCAAAAAATGACTTTTCTGATATTTTTCTATCAATAACCGTTAACATTTGAGTGATTGTTAATATAAATATACTGGCCATAGTGACTATGATCACCAAAATGTCTCTTTCTAAACTAATTCCAAACACTGGCGTTGATACACAGTTTTTAGGAAAACTTGCCGCTAACATGCCCACATAATGCATACCGGCAATGGCCACACCCATAATTAAAGCACTGAGTAACTTAAAACCATGGTCTAGTCGATTGTTGTCGATTTGATGAAAGAGTAAGAATAGAGCCACGTTTGATGCAACAATGGCAATGAGAATAGATAGAAAAACTAGACCTGTAGAATATTCAATGCAAGAACCCATGCCCATTGCCGCCATACCAATATAATGCATGGCCGATATACCCAGCCCCATTAAAGCTGCAGAAATAATAAATTTGGTTTTTTTACGTTTAGACCTAATCATGTATAGCGCAATGGCAGAAGCAAAAATGGCTGGTAGTATTGATAATCCGGTAAGTGCTATGTCGTAATGAACCGGCACAGGGAGAGTAAATGCCAGCATGCCCACAAAATGCATTGCCCATATTCCAGTAGCCATGGACAAGGCTCCACCTATGGTCCAATAAAGAGCTGTTCTGTGTTTGGATGCGGCAATACGTATACAGATACCCACCACAATATACGAGACGTATATTGCAATAATAATCGACAGAAAAACTATCAACCAATCGAAAGAGTAACTCATGAATTCTTTATAATAATCATCAAATTGCGTTATAAATAAAGACTAGTTTACCGTGGCAAAAAGCGCCAATAAGCGAGCTTTATTTATCCTTTAGGGGGAGGTGACAGCGTTTTATGATTATTAAGACAATAAGTTTGGAATGAGCTAATGCAAAATAGTTTTGATGCTTGTAAAAAACACCGTTAATGTATATAAATATCACATAGCGTTT
Organism: Paraglaciecola sp.; assembly: GCF_051252315.1. Taxonomy (GTDB): domain Bacteria; phylum Pseudomonadota; class Gammaproteobacteria; order Enterobacterales; family Alteromonadaceae; genus Paraglaciecola. The sequence continues at coordinate 42,076 of NZ_JBPOFP010000031.1, forward strand.
AAATTTTTATGTCATTGAGTTGTGTATGGATCCATTATTAAAACTAGTTGATGTTCTACAAGATGAATCTGTTTCAACCGATAATAAACTCCGTCAAATCTGTAATCAAACACAACTCGCCATTCCTAGAGCTAATCGTGTCAGTCTCTGGAATTTTAATAACACTAAAACAGAAATAGTCTGTTTAATGTGTTTTGATAAAACTTCCAATGAATACTCTTCGCAACAAGTCTTAACCCAAGTTGATTTCCCGCAATATTTTGAAAAAATATTAGAGGAGCAAGTGATCATGGCTTCTGATGCTCGCCGTTACTCTGCGACTAAATGTTTTAATGAAAGTTACTTTGAACCTTTGAATATTCACTCTTTGTTAGATTTTGTTATTCATAAAGACTTTCAACCTTCGGGAATTTTATGTTGTGAAAGCGTAAATACCAAAGTGACTTGGAAGTCGGATGATGTAGAAACCCTTAGAATGCTTTCCACCATGACTTCCTATTTCTTCGATTAAAATAAGTTTTCACTCTCGTTTCACATTCTACTTTTTATTGTTATTGGCCTGATGAGTCATTTTTGCGAGCGTGTTTGCACGAAAAGTAAAAAACTTACACAAACTTTACTCTTTTGTATTTAAATTTACGGTTTTATATATTGATATAGTCTGTGTGGGTTGATACCGTTCTAGCGTACTATTTCTCTCTACTTTTATATTTAAAGACCGAGAAAATTCAGATTCTGTATTTAACTTTAGTGGCAATCAATTATGAAAAAGACAATTCTGGCTGCAGGAATTTGTTCATTATTAATGGGCATGACTGGCTGTAGTAATCATACATCTTCGAAAATGACTTCTGCGTCACAGGCGAATAACAAAACTTATACTGAGGATTGGGAATCTCTATCTAAAGTAGAAGAGCAACCTGCTTGGTTTCAAGACGCTAAGTTAGGTATTTACGCACATTGGGGGCCTGTTTCTACTGCTAACTTAAATATGAAACGTGGGGTAGGGTGGTATGGTCTCAATGTGTATATGGATGAGGTTTACGATTGGAAAACCGGTGAAAAACGTTTAAAAAACGGTAAGCCAATCGTAAATAGCACATATAAGCATCATGTAGAAGCACATGGTCCGCTAGACAAAGTTGGCTACAAAGATATTATTCCTAATTTTAAGCCTACTGGATTTGATCCTGAAGAGTGGGCTGAATTATTTGCAAAATCGGGCGCTAAATTTGCGGGCCCAGTTGCTATGCATCATGATAATTTTGCTATGTGGGATAGTGAGGTGACCCGTTGGAACGTCAAAGACATGATGGGGGTTGACGTGACAGGTGAGCTTAAAAAGGCGCTAGATAAGCGTGATATGAAGTTTTTAACTTCTTTTCATCATGCGTTTACATGGGTTTATTACGCTAACGCCTATAAATTTGATGCGACAGAAGAAACTTCTGACTTATATACAGACCAACACGAACTCACTGACTTTAAACCGACTAAGCGATTTCATGATGAATGGTACGCCAAGCTTAAAGAAGTGGTAGACAATTATGAGCCCGATGTCGTTTGGTTTGATTGGTGGGTAGAAGAGTTAGACGAAGAATACCGTAAAAAGTTTATTGCTTATTATTACAATAAAGGCGTGGAGTGGGGCAAAGATGTCGTCATCAGTTACAAGAATACTTCTTTCCCTGCAGAAGTTGGCGTTCATGATTACGAACGTGGTCGCCCAAATAAAATAAAAGATAAGTTTTGGATGACAGACACATCTCCCGGTGCTTGGTTTTTCCGCCAAAACGCTAAATTTGTGTCCTCTAATGAAATCATAGATATCCTAATTGATATCGTTTCTAAAAATGGATTAATGCTGCTTAACGTTCCACCAAATCCAGATGGCTCTATACCGCAAGAAATGAAAACTATGTTAGGTGATTTAGGTAAATGGTTAGAGATAAACGGTGAAGGTATCTATGAGACGCGACCTTGGCGTGTGTTTGGTGAAGGCCCCACACGTATCAAAGGAGGTGGGCATAAGATAGAAAAACAAAAGATAGTGTATTCAGACAAGGATATTCGTTTTACCAAAAAAGGCGAGGATACATTGTTTGCTATTGTAATGGACTCACCTAAAGAGGATATTCTGGTTAAAACCTTAAGCAAGAATTTAAGTGTGCTTAACGCAAACATAAAGAGTATTTCGTTGTTAGGAAGTAATGAGAAGGTCATTTGGTCACAGGATGATAATGGTTTACATATTAAAAAACCTACGTTAGTGCCTAGCGATTTTGCTTTGACATACAAGATATCACTGGTTAATGAAGCAGAGTGGGGAATTGGTGGGGAGGATGACCCAACCTAATTAAATAATATCAAACGATATTTGTTTATAAAAGAAGAGCGCTACAAGCGCTCTTTTTTTGTTTTGAATACATGCCGCTATAAAATGACCTTGCCAATTCACCTTCAGTATTTGCCTATTTTTAAACAAGTGATTTTTCATCGTTTTTACTACTTAATACCAATTCAATGTTCCTGGTGTTGATACCATTTTATAAGTGAATTATAGGGACACACATAAGGCTATTAGATTAATACTATGT
>NZ_JBPOFP010000032.1:0-44375 GCF_051252315.1 Paraglaciecola sp.
GTACTGAACAATTCGACATCACTTTTAAGGCTGCTGATAAAGCCTTATATCAAGCAAAGGCAAAAGGTAGAAATTGTAGTGTTGTCACTCCTAATTTTTTTGATAAATATGGTTAACGCTCAATGCCTAACTACGATTTTTTAATAAGCCCGAACTTGATTTAATAAACCTAAGTTCAGGATAATAAGTGTCGTTTTAGTTTTTATATAAATTTCAAAAAATTACCAATAAGTTAATTAGGCTTAAACCATAACTCTTTCCTATCTAAAGGCGTTTCTGACGGTAAAAACGTATTCTTCAAACGATAAAACTTACGTTTTTTAAGCTTAGTTCTATCAATATAAGATTGGTAAGTTTGATTAAATAACTTATCAAATTTTCCATTAGCGACCGCCTTTTCCAAGCCTGTCCTAATTAAATGAGCTAACGGCCTATTTTGGTTATTAACGAAAAAATACATGGCCGCAGGATATTGTAGTCCTAAGCTGTCTTGAATTATTAATTTATTATCTGTTTGTAAGGTCTCAATTTCATCCCATATTTCTAGCATAGACCGTGGGAAAAAATCACCTTGTGCGTTTGATAACATGGGCCCTAAAGCACTATGGTTAATGTTAGTAACCACATTGAAACTATTTGCCTGCAATATTTTTGTATCTGGCCAATCACGGCCTTGAATCGGCGATAACTTTAGCAAGTGATCTACCTTTTGAATATATTTAAACCGGTCGGCCATATCTTCACGGATTAAAAACAAACGCCAACCAATCAGGCCTTTATAAATGGGAATACGGATTGGCAGTAAGTCTTTTTCCCGTTGGCGATCGGTCATACTCCAGACAACATTTATTTCTCTATTGTCTTTTAATCTGCTTAGATTCTTGCCTTGTGTATAATGTTTTTCAGAAGGAATAAGTTGAAAGTTAACACCTGTCTGCTCAAGAGCTAGTGCTAGTACTTTTAAAGGGTAATCTGTACTTTTATCACTATCAGAGCTAGTTCTTGGATAGGTAATTTCCCAAGATGCGGACATAACTTTATTGCAATTTAGCAATAACAATAAACTGCTTAATAAGTAACAAATTAGTTTGCGATTCATACTAACTAGTCCCCCTGATATAAAAGTTTATTCTATACCGATAAATTTATGTGTTTGTAACGACAAACGCCAATTACGCGCTATACACGTTTTAATTGCAAGTTCCGTCGCTCTTTTTTGTTGGCTAATTGGCTGTAAGTAAATATTGGGTTTAGGGCTATCACCTAACAACAACAAAACTGAGTCTAATTCTTCTATATGTTTTTCCATAGCCACAGGGTGTTTTATCTCATTCGCTCTTTGCATAGCACTAACCAAAACGTGTTTGCCTCCTGGCATATTCACTTTTGGGGATACCGTAACCCAAGTGTCTTGATGCGCTAAAATCTCATAGGTACCACTGGTTTCTATCTGTACCGAATACCCTTTTTCGATTAATTGACTAGTAATTGGCGTGAGGTCATACAAACAAGGTTCTCCCCCCGTGATCACAATATGTTTAGCCACATATCCATTTCTATTAAATAAATCCAATAATTGCTCGGTAGAGTGTTCAAACCAGGAATTTGATTCTTGTTTCTCAGCCATCACAGAGTCACTCGTTTTTTCAAAATCAGGATCGACAGTCCATGTATGTTGAGTATCACACCATGGACACCCCACCGGACAACCTTGCAAACGCACAAAAATTGAAGGTAACCCCGTGTAACTCCCCTCTCCTTGCAAAGACTCAAATACTTCGTTGATTTTATATGAACTCAAAAATACACCTTTATTACTCTTTTAGAATTAGCGACTAAGATAGGAATTTCCTTATAGATCACTTAACATTACCATTAAACCGCTTGATTATAGAGAAGCAAACTAAATGGCACAAAAGGTAGTGGTAATTTTTTCTGGAGGAATGGACTCTTTTACCGTTCTTAACTTAGCAGCAAAACAAGGTTACGAGATATTTGCATTATCTTTTAACTACGGGCAAAGGCATAAAAAAGAGCTCGACTATGCAAGCAATGCCTGTAAAGAGTTAGGTGTACACCACAAAATTGTCGATATATCTGCTATCAATCAATTAATAGGTGGTTCGTCACTCACGTCTGATATCGATGTCGCTGAAGGGCATTATGCTGAAGAAAGCATGAAAACCACTGTTGTGCCTAACAGAAATATGATTTTACTATCAATGGCTGTAGGTTATGCCGTGTCATTAGAAGCCAATAAAGTATTTTACGGCGCACACTCAGGAGACCACGCAATATACCCTGACTGTAGACCAGAATTTGTGCATAAAATGAATGACGTATGTGCCATTGCCAATTATGAAGCAGTAGAAATCATTACACCATATTTAAACGTGAGTAAAATCGACATATTAACAGCCGGCCTAAAGATGGAATTAGACTACGGAAAAACCTGGACCTGTTACAACGGCAGAGAAAAAGCCTGTGGAAAATGTGGCGCCTGCCAAGAGCGCCTAGAAGCATTTGCAAAGAATCAAACTGTAGATCCCTTGGATTACGAATAATAAACCTACTTTCTAAACATTATATTCTTACATCTAGCCTTGTTTAACACGGTTATGAAACAATACCTTGTGTCAACTAGCCGGTTGACACAAGGTTAAATAAACTCCCGCAATTGAATATGGTTTCCTTGGGGGTCGGCAATATTACACACCTTAAAAATGGGGTTTCCCCATTCTCCCTCTAAAGTATCGCCTCCTAATCTAATCACTTTAAGCTTTGCCTGTTCAAGGCTGTCTACAGTTAAAAATATCTTAATTGTATTAAAGTTATTTGTGGGAATTTCAACAGGAGGAACATGAATAATTAAATTAAATCCATCATGACTTAAGCTAATAAACTCGGTAGCTTCTCGGCCAATACTCATGCCAAACATAGCCACATAAAACTCTGCTAAACCCTTAATATCAGTGGAATACACTATGACACCAAATTGCGCCGGACCTTTCATTACTCCCCCTGATTACAACCTTATTTACTACACATTATTTATCAGATACCAAAACAGTGTCTCCAACGCCAATTCCATTTTTGGCAAACCAACCTTTATTCATCTCCCAAGCATACAGCACTTTTCCAGAAGAACTTGTCGTACTAAGTTCAAGGGGCTTCATGGTCTCAACGTTTACAATAAAACCATCTGCACGAATAAAGGCTACATCTAACGGAATATGAGTATCTTTCATCCACATACTCACACCACGAGCCTGTTGAAAGTTAAACAACATGCCGCAACTTTCACACATAGAGTTTCTGTGCATTAGACCTTGTGCTCGTTGTTTATGAGTTTGTGCGTATTCAAGTGAATAACTGGTGTCATTCACTTGTACTTCAACCGATGAGAACATGACTTGTTGTTCTTCTGCACCTATATGGTAAGCCAGCAGACTAAAAACAAAACTGATAACATAAATAAAACGCTTCACACTCATTTTGACTCCAATCAACAACTCATTATCGCTGGCAGGCACAACCTACTGGTTTGGGAACATGTTCGATATGGCCAACATTCCCTTGGTTTTTGTTTTCTCTATTTGAATCCTTATCCCAAGCAATATACTTTCCTCCACATTGATGTTGTAACGTTTGGCACTGCATAGGATCATAAAAATATTGCTTATGGGTTACCTGACTGTTTATTGGCATTTCTTGAGGAAAAGGCGGCTGAGAAGGTACTTTTGAGTTACAAGACAGTATAAAGCTCGTACTTAATAAACATATAAACTTTAACATATTAAACCTCTAAAGTTTTTTGCAAGAGCAGCCCATTTCTTTGTCACTGGTTTCCCACTCTTGAAACTCACCTTGTACACACCGCATTTGTAACGTACGACATTGTGAGGCGTTATAACGTACTTCGGTATTGGCACCATCTGCTATTGCGTGGCCAATTAGTTGTTGAGCTTGTTTAGTCGTGCAGCTACTAAGTAACGATATGCTAAAAATAACCATGGATACTATAAATGATTTTTTCATTAATTCCTCCTTCTCTCAAACTTATGTGTCAGAGAATAATACACACCAAAAGTTCCATAAAATTATCTAGCCATAAAAAAAGGGTTACTCAAAAAAGTAACCCTTTGGAAATAACTATTTAGCTAAACGAATTAACTTACAACTTTTACTGGTACAGCTTGTCCAGAAAATTTAGTCGTCATTTCTTCGGTAGGCGGTGCAAAACGGGTTAAGTCAATGCCTTCAACCGCCGCTTTATATTCGTCCATAGAAGGGAAACGACCCAATACTGACGAAAGTACAACTAGCGGTGTAGAGCCTAATAATGACTCACCTTTTTTCTCAGCAGAATCTGCTACTACACGGCCTTGGAAAAGACGAGTTGACGTAGCGATTACCGTATCACCCGGTTCTGCTTTTTCTTGGTTACCCATACATAAGTTACAACCAGGGCGCTCAAGATACAGAATGTTGTCATATTTAGTACGTGCCGCGCCTTTCGGGTTAGCGTCGTCAAATACAAATCCAGAGTATTTCTCTAACACTTCCCAGTCGCCTTCAGCTTTAAGCTCGTCAACAATGTTATACGTAGGTGGAGCAACTACTAGTGGCGCTTTAAAGCTCACGCTACCATTTTGCTTTTCAAGATTACGTAACATTTGCGCGATGATTTGCATGTCACCTTTGTGCACCATACATGAACCAACAAAGGCTAAATCAACTGGCTTACCATCATAGAATGAAACCGGACGGATCACGTCGTGAGTATAACGCTTAGATACGTCTTCGTTGTTTACGTCTGGGTCGGCAATCATAGGTTCTGCGATTGCGTCTAGATCAATAACCACTTCAGCATAGTACTTAGCGTTATCATCTGGTGATAGTGCTGGTTGTTCACCAGACTTGATTCCAGCGATACGTTCGTCAGCTAACTTAATTAGGCCAGCCAACATACCCGCTTCGTTTTCCATACCCTTGTTGATCATGATTTGGATACGGCTCTTAGCCAGCTCAATTGACTTGATTAACGTTTCGTCATTTGAAATACAGATAGAAGCTTTTGCTTTCATTTCTGCAGACCAATCTGTGAAGGTAAACGCTTGGTCAGCCATAAGCGTTCCAATATGAACTTCGATAATACGACCTTGGAAAACGTTTTCGCCACCAAACTGCTTAAGCATTTGTGCTTGAGTTGCGTGTACTACATCACGAAAATCCATGTGACCTTGCATGTTGCCTTTAAAGGTTACTTTTACAGACTCAGGAATTGGCATTGCCGATTCACCTGTCGCTAATGCGATTGCAACCGTGCCCGAGTCAGCACCAAATGCAACACCTTTAGACATACGAGTATGTGAATCACCACCAATGATGATAGAGCGGTCGTCAATGGTAATGTCATTCAATACTTTATGAATAACATCTGTCATTGCGTGATAAACACCTTTTGGATCACGTGCCGTGATTAAACCAAACTTGTTCATGAACGACATAAGTTTTGGAATATTCGCTTTCGCTTTGCTATCCCAAACCGATGCTGTGTGACAGCCAGATTGGTATGCGCCGTCAACAAGTGGAGAAATAGTAGAAGCAGCCATGGCTTCTAATTCCTGGCAGGTCATTGGCCCTGTAGTGTCCTGTGAGCCAACAATATTGACTTTAACGCGCGTGTTAGAACCTGCATGTAATGCAGTCTCTGATGCAACACCCACCGCATTACGGTTAAAGATTTTTTCAACTGCTGTTAGGCCTTGCCCTTCATGAGAAATTTCTTTAGATGGCGCATAAACATTCGCGGCTTGTACACCTAATGTTTCTGCAGCAAATGTTTGTAGTTTCTTACCAAATGTTACCGCGTAAGAACCACCAGCTTTCATAAACTCAACTTTTTGCGGTGTGAAAGCTGACGAGATATCAGCAAGTTCTTTGTCGCCGTTGAATAACGTCTTAGCTTTAGTATCGATAGTTAACACTGTACCTGTAGCTACAGAGTAGGCTTCTTCTAATACTGCATCACCGTTAGCGTCTGTGACAGTGTTACCGTCTGCATCGGTTTTCTTAACCCAGTTTTTAAGGTCAAGACCAATACCACCGGTAACGTCAACAGTCGTTAAGAAAATTGGCGCAATGCCGTTAGTACCAGCAACCACTGGAGCAATGTTAATAAAAGGAACATATGGGCTTGCTTGTTTACCAGCCCAAAGTGCAACGTTATTCACACCAGACATACGAGAAGAACCCACACCCATAGTGCCTTTTTCAGCAATCAACATTACTTTTGCGTTAGGGTGCTTAGCTTGAAGTGCTTGGATTTCTTTTTGTGCTTCTGGGGTAATCATACACTGGCCGTGCAATTCACGGTCGGCACGAGAGTGAGCTTGGTGTCCTGGAGAAAGTAAATCTGTAGAAATATCACCTTCACCAGCAATATAAGTCACTACGTCAATTTTCTCTTCTACGTCTGGTAATTTAGTGAAAAACTCTGCTTGTGCGTAACTTTCTAAAATGCCTTTAGCAATGGCATTACCTGCTTTAAATGCCGCTTCTAAACGAGAAGTGTCAGCGTCATACAAGAATACTTGGGTTTTTAATACGTCAGCAGCAGGCGCTGAAACAGCAGCGTCATCGCTTAGAGCCAAATCAAGAAGCACTTCAATAGAAGGGCCACCTTTCATGTGTGACAACAATTCAAAAGCAAATTCTGGAGTAATTTCTGCAACCGTTTCTTCGCCAAGAATAATAGCTTTTAAGAATTTAGCCTTTTCGCCAGCTGCACTCGTTGTGCCTGGTAAGGTGTTATAAATGAAAAAATCAAGTGACTCAGCTCTGTGGGCGTGTCCTTGATCTTTAATTTGCTCGATAATTTCTGCTACTAAATCAGCGCTATCGATTGGTTTAGGCGCTAATCCTAAATCTTTTTTACGACTTGCAATTTCTTCGATGTACTCTAAAAATAAACTCATATAAACCTCATAGGGCAGTAGCTAATAACATTATAATTAGCAGGGGCAAATTTGCGCATAGTTTACCTGATTTTTAATTGATTATTCATCATTTAAAAAAATTACCACTATTCACATTAGTTATAAATGGAGAAATAACCCGTGAAAATATATCGCACCAAGTTTAGTGAATATCAACAAGGTTACATCACACCATTACATCTTCTAAGTAAACCAGCGGACGTAAAGTATAGCGTACCGTTAAAAGATGAAGCCTTAAGTTGTTTAAAAGACGCTTTGGTAAAAAGTAGTAAACAACTAACAAGCCAAATTGTATTAAATGGATATTCAAAAAGTGATATTGGATTAGTACTCAATTATGTGGCCCAGCACCTAAAGCAAGAGAGCCTTGAAGCAACGATTTGTATTGTCGATTGCAACTCTTTCACCGCAAAGTACATAGGTGAAACCGAGAAAAACATAGCAAAACTAATTGCTCAAGCCCAAAGTAACAAATGGATATTATTTTTTGATGAAGCTGATGCCCTATTTGGTAAACGTGCTGATGTAAAAGATTCTCATGACAGGTACGCCAATCAAGAGGTCAGTTACTTAGTAGAATTATTGTCTGGGCAAAATATATTAAGCATATTATCGCTAAAAGACCGAACCACATTAGAATGGTTCAATCGACTAGGTGTACCGGTTTTAAGTGGTTAATAATGGCCTGTTATTAATTAGCCTAGCTAGTTAATAACAGGCCAGAGCTAGCAATTTGTTCAAGCACACTATGATTAGCTAAAGCCAATTGACAGCTTTGGTTATTAATTTGGTGCTCAACCGAGCAGTCAACTTGCCATTGGCGTAACACATAGGCAGCAACGGCAGCTTTAAGCTGTAACACTAATTTACCGTCTTGCATGGCGTAATCCATTTCAATTGCTTTAGTCTGTTTAAGGCTAGGATGAGGGATTAACACTAGCTCAACCAATTGCTGCCACTGTTCATCATAGTGACTGGTTTCATGTACATGCGTATCTTCAGGCATTACTTCGACTCGCGTAAACCGTGTACACACAAAATCTCGGAAGCTATTGTTTTTTCTATCATAGGCGCGTACATGCCAGCGGTGACCATTATTTACAATAGAATGTGGTACTAAAGATCGTTGGGATTCCCCGGAAGACACCGAAACGTAGCCACACTTAATGGCTTTTTTGTTATGAATGGCTCGCATGATCCCAGCAATAATGGCCGGATCAGGATGAATTAAACGTACCGTATCAAAACACTGTTCTGACGGTTGAGTTCCAGTAGAGATACCGTTACCAAAACCACGACTTAATGAAGTTAAAATCACCTCAGGATCATGCTTAAACACCGGAGTGAAATCTTCCGTTCTGTGGTAATTCTTAGTCTGATGCTTCAACACCAGATTATCTGGCGCCAACTCTTTATAAGCGCTGAAATCTCGCGTACTAGCCGCAAGCCCAGTTTTAAACCTTTGGATAAGATCAGTTCGTGCCACATGGCCAAAATACTGCAAACTAAAATCAATAAAAGCCAAACGATCTTTTTGGGCTTGTGGTAATTCAGATAACGCCTGCTTTACCGCTGGATGCTGATGTTCAAGATTAGACATAAAGATAAACTCATAATGATTCGATATATAAAGATTAATTTATCTTAATTTAAAATGCAATCATTTTGATTAGATCTTAGTTGGGGAGATTTAATGAAGCGGATGACAAAGGAAGTGGTCAGTAAAAAGTAGGTACACGCCCCTCATTTTCACCTCCACTTTTATCATATTAACGACGTAAAATTACAAATAAAAAAGCCAACTGCTTTTGCAATTGGCTTACTCGTCGTTAAAAAATCAACATTTAAGTTGAAAGCTAAAATAGGCAGCTTTTAATGGGTTAATTATCGCATTACAATCGCTTAACTAAAATCACCCAGTCCTTATCTGTATCACTCGGAGCCGCACCTAGTGCCAACCGCTCATACTTTGGATAACTAGTACGGTTTTTAGTCACTGACACTTTTTCCACACTACCGTTTTGAAGCTTTCCACCTTCTCTAGGGTTGTACCACTGCACAGAATAATCTGCTTTACCAAAATAAATATTCAAATTAACCTGTTTTGAAGCATCTTTAACAAACACTATATAAAACTGGCCTTCTTCACCTAACACCCAATGACCATTAGACAAATTATCTAGATTTTTACCTTTATGATACGGCACATCTGCAATTTTGAAAAAATCTAACGCATGTTTAGCTTGATCCCAAAATAGATCCCGTGAGCGCCAATCTTGAGCGGTCAAATCAGAATGAGGATGTGCATACCCAAAGTACCATTCTGTTCCCCAAGCCCCAGCAGTTAACGCTCCCCATAAACCATTTTTTCTAGCATTAGTGTGTTTAGGGTTAATACTATCAGGTAACAAACTATCGTGTGCGTCCCCTGGTTCATCGACTGATACAGCAAAAGGACGACCATTAGTTAGTGGCCATTCTCGTAAACGCTTAACTGCCCCATGAATGCTGCTAAAGTCTTTGCGGCTGGTTTGAACTGAAGCCCCAGTGTAATAACTATCTGGCCCAGTAAGGTCGTTGTAGTCATTACCGTTATGGATCACAACATGATGATTGTAAGGGTCATTATTGTGGAAATATTTCGCCATGGCTAAACGTTGAATGGTAGATTGAGGCATAGACTTGTGGTTAGGAACCCACTCACCATTTTCCTCCCCCATATTCCAATTTAAAGCCAAATGGTGACCAAAACGAGCGATAAGTTCGCGATAATAAAGCTGGCGTTGTAAACCTAATCCTCCGTTATCCAATAAACCTTGGTTCTCAACTTCTTGGGTTTTAAAATGTAAAAATAAGCCTTTCTTCTGAGCGTGGCTAAAGATGATGTTCCACTGATCGAGTTTAGACACATCCAACCGATCGTAAGTATCGTAATCCACATAAGGGAATACATTTTGGTCATCACCAATAATATTCAAAGTTAAAAAAGAAATGGAGTTCATGCCTTTCTCAGCGAGGTAATTTAGTGCACCTATCAAGGCCTTACCTTTGCCTTCTCCCCAAGTTGGGTTCCCTTTTTTCCAATCTTTTAAATGAGGTGCCCAAGTTTTTACTAAATTGTCTTTATGTCCGTCATTGTGAAACGTGCCGTCAAAATCGGCATAGGAAAGTAGATTTTCTGGTGCGTCTGGCCCAGCTTTAATAAAGTATTCTCCAGTTTCTGCAAAACGCAGATAAGGCAGGTTAATATACTGTAAACGGCCTCGCTGACGAAAATCTGGGTAAGCCTTATTCGTTGCTTTAACTTCAAAGCGACCTGTTTGATTATCCATAAATCCAGCTGTAGCACCGGCTAACGCTTTATTCGAAACAGCAACAAATCGGCCTTTTCTAAAGGTTGCATGCCAATCCCATTTACCTTCTTCATCAGCAGTAAAGTTAACTCGCCATTTATTTCCAGCCGTAGCGCCTGTGTTTGCGGCATTGCCGTCTGCTGCAAAATATCCAGGAACGACATAACTTTTACCTGTTACTTTATGAGTAAACTCTACATTCAATCTATAATTTACAAATGGGTTGTATTTATTATCTTCGGACGTAGCCGGTCCATCAAAAATTAAAGATACCGAATGCCACTTACGTAGTTCTCCCGACAACTCAACTTTAGTGTCAGCCATCACATTCCAAGCAGCGGTAAGCATAGCAGCAATAAGCAAACAGCTTAGCTTGCTAATCTTAGTAAACCTCATAACGCTCTCCTTATTTTAATTAATAGTTCAGGGTTAGTTATTATTAAGGCCAACGATCAAGCAACCTATCAAAATGCAAATTGTTGTCAAAAGTGACCGATTAATCATTTTTGTTGAGCCAACACTTCTTCTCAACTGATGATTGTTAACAATGCTATATTGAGCTATTTAACATTGCGATCCAAATAACAAAATACACAAATAATCAAATAAATATTATAATATAACTTTTATCAGGTTTGCATAGTGGAGCTTCTCGTTATTGAGCAGGGCGATAAGCTCGGATCCAATCTACATACATTCTATTTTTAGTCGGATCATTCAATTCTTGAACTGTAGGGGTAATACCTTTTCTGGCACGCCATACATGATCTTCCATATCAAAAATAATGCGCATTGGTCTATCAAAAAAATGGCCATCAGGATCAGTCAAATCGGTGTTCGATGAAAGTTCACGCACAAACTTTCCATCCAAGTAAAACTCCATATGTGTCGGGCTTTTCCAATAAAACCCAAAACGATGAAAATCCTGATTTAACAATGCTTTATCAGAGGTTTTATAGTGCTTAGCTTTATGCCCATAGTCTTCAAGGTATTCATTGGTAACTGGGTCGCGCTTAAAAATATGATAGTTAGTCGACATCTGTTGTACATTATGTTTAGTGTCACCGTAGGTTTCAGTCACATCTATTTCATATTTATCATCATCACTGAGCATCCAAAAATTACTGGCTAAAGCGATACTAGAAATTTTCATACTCGCTTCAACATAGATAGGATAAGTGATTGATTCTTTAGCCGTAACAAATCCAGTATAAATAGTTTTTTTAGATTTAAAATTTCCATAATCAACAATTTTTCCCTGTTCAGGTTCAGGAACCACAGCTGAGCTAAGTACTAAGTTACCATCTAACAACTGACTGTGTTTGGCACTAAAATACGTGGCTCCAGGGCCTTTCCAACCGCGGGCGTGATTGTCATGCCACTTCTGATTAAACTCAGCGGTTTTACCAGAATAATTAAAATTGTCACTGACCTTTGTAATCAGCTGCCAGTTGTCTAATTTCCCTACATTTGACGGTAAAGATAGCCCGTCCCAATCAGGTTTATTTATATGATTTATTGAAGAGTTAGAGCAACTAAACAAAGTAGCAAAAATACTAATTAACACCACAAAACGACAAAACATTGTATACACACCATTAACTAAAAAATTGTTAACAATAATACACCTAAAAAAAACGCCACTCAACCAGATATGAAAAAGCAAGTGCATATTTAAATGGAGTACCCAGGTGTACTAATTTATTAACATTCAAAAAATAAAGGTTAAGGTTTTATCTAACCACTGAATCATGCTATAGGTTAATCTTAAGCTATTGATAAAAGTAAAAGAGTGGTTAAAATTTTAATTTTTATACAGGCAAGTTAATGCGTAAATTCTTATTGTTAATAAGTTTGTTATTTATTCCTTCGCTAATTCAAGTGAAAGCGCAAACACAGGCTGACTTAAAGCAACAGAATATATACCCACTACTTTACCCAGGTGTTAAACAAAGTAATCTACGCTCAAAATATCAAATTGAACTGTTAAAACATGCCTTGTCTTATAGTGAACACCAGTTTTTAGTCGAAGCTAATGGCCAAAGCATTCCTACTGCACGAAACTTTAAACTTTTAGAACAAAACGAAATTGTACAAATATTATGGAGCACCTCAAGAAACGACAGAGACGAAGGTTATCTAGCTGTTCAAATACCTCTATTAAAAGGGCTATTAGGTTTACGCATCCCACTAATCCACCAACAATCGGAAAACCTATTTAAACAAACCATGATCCTCAAAGACTTGCGGTCACATTCAGCAGGCCAGTTAGATGCCTGGTCAGATGCTAAAATTCTTCGTCATAATGGGATTAGTGTTACAAATGGGGTCAACTTCAATGCTTTGTTTAAAATGTTAGCGCTAAAACGTTTTGATTACTTTCCCAGAAGTATCGCAGAAATAAAAAACGACTTAAGTAGGCACAAGACATTACCATTAATTATCGATAAACATATTGCTATATACTATCCAACAGCTATGTATTTCTTCGTGAATAAGGCAAATAAATTTTTGCATACACAAGTGTTAAATGGGTTAGAAAGTGCAATAAAAGATGGCAGTTTTGATAAGATATTTTTAGAGTTTCACCAAAAAAGTTTAGACGAGCTGAACTTAAATAAGCGAAAAATTATTCAATTGCAAAACCCTTTGTTACCTGATTCGACACCAATTCATAGAAAAGAATTATGGCTCAAATTATTCTAGGCTAAACATTCCCCCTGAAAAAAAGGAAATCATTATTTTAATTCAACTTACCCCAAATGAAGCCCGTGTCATCGGCGTATTACTCGAAAAAGAAATCACCACACCAGACCAATACCCACTTTCGTTAAATGGTTTGACCCAAGGCTGCAATCAAAAAAGTAATAGAGAGCCTGTTGTTAGTTTTAGTGAAACTGAAGTACAAAATATATTGGATGACCTAACCCATAAAAAATTGATATTGGAATACACAGGTGTGGGTAGTCGAGTGGTTAAGTACAAACACAGGTTTTGTAATACTGAATTTAGCGACTTAAAATTTAATCGCCAACAACTTGCCATAGTTTGTGTCCTATTATTACGTGGCCCTCAAACGCCAGGAGAGCTTAGAACCCGCACTAATCGATTGGCAGAATTTACCAATGTAGAAGAGGTTGAACTAGCCTTACAACAACTCACAAATCTAAACGACGAATGTTTGGTGGTTAAACTTGAAAGAGAACCCGGTAAACGCGACTCACGATACGCCCATTTGTTTAGTGGCGAGCCAGAGTTAATTGCGACTAACCAACAAGTGATAACGAGTAATTTCAGCTCATCGACACCACCAGCTCCCCAACAAATAGATAATGATGCACTACAACGCATCGCCCAACTTGAACAACAAGTTGCTGATCTCACGCAACAACTCACTGAAGTAAAAGAATTAGTGGATATTTTGTCAGAGTAATCAACAGACATCCCCATCAGAATATTTATATTCTGATGGGCAAGAACTAGACTTTAAACAAACCCAATTTATACCCAGCAGATTTTTGTCGGTGAAACAACACCACAATAGTTAACATCAAACCCAACACCTCAGCCACTGGTCCCGCGTACCATATGCCCCACTCTGCAAACCCCAAGGGCATAAGAAACAATAATGGCAATAGAAAAGCATAGGTTTTTGCCATGCTCAATAACCCTGCTCGTTTAGCATCTCCGATTGCTTGGAAATACATAGTAATCATCATCACTGGCCCGAGTAAAAACAAACTCATGGTTGAGGCAGGTGTAATACGGCTCACTTCTTTGATAATGCCAACATCACTAACAAATAACGCACCTAAGTGTTGATGATTAAAATAAATAATTAATTGCCATGTTAAGCAATAAATGAAAGAAGCCACTACCGCTATTTTGATACTTGAGTTAACCCGTTGAAATTGTTTTGCACCTAAGTTGTTACCCACAATAGTTTGAAACGCCAAACTTAAACCCAATAGAGGTAAAAATATAAAAGTCATTAAGCGGGTCATGATCCCATATGCCCCAACGGTATCTGCATAGGCTCCTTCTCCCCAAATCTGCAAATTATAAAAAATCGCACCGGAAGACAAAGCAAATCCAAGATGAGTCAAACTTGAAGGGGCGCCTATAGCCAAAAACTCGCGCCAATAACTCCTCGACCAAGAGCAAGACAGTACATTAGCCTGCATGGATCCCTGTCGTTTTAATCTAAAAACAACGATCAATAACAACGAACTTGACTGGGCCAACAAGGTGCCTAGAGCAGAGCCCGCAACGCCATATTCAAGATGCACAATCAATACATAATTAAACACGCCGTTTAATAAAACTGACGACAAAGAAACAACTGCCATCATGCCGATATGACCTTCACAGCGTAAACTGTCGCTATTTACATTTAATAAAAACATTAAAGGCGAACCCAGTAACAGGATAGATACGTAGGTGTAACTCATGTTTGCCAGAGCCAAATCGTCGTTATTTAAGGCGCGACTTAAAGGTTCACCTAACATTAAAAATAGAAGGATTAATACGCCTGCCACTAACAGTGACAACGTAATCGCCTGTGTAAATACTTCTTTTGCTAGAGTTAACTTATTTGCACCCAACAACCGAGCCATGACACTCGAAAAACCACTCGACACCAAAGTAGATAATGCGATTAAAAATATGAAAATAGGAAACATAGAGGTAACAGCAACCAAGGCATGGGCACTGACAAAGGTGCCTAAAAAATATGCATCGACCAAGGTAAACGAACCATTCACTAACATCATAAATATGATGGGTGCCGCGGTCTTAAAAAAGACGGACGATAAGGAGCCTTGCAAAAACTTATTATCCTTGGGTGATTGTTCTGTTGTTTCCATTTCAGTGCTATCCAATTTTATGCTATCCATTATGTAAATCGTGTATCTGATTAAATTTTTCTAAAACAAATTGTTTTATATCCGCTGGCCAAGATTGGATCGCCGAATCAAAACTCACGCGACTATTTCGATACAAAGCGCGACTAGCTTCTTCGTAACCTGTTTCATCAGCTAAAAATATCGACATAAAGGTATCTAACTGTTGCTGTTTTTCCAAAATTAGCTCTTCAGTCGATGGATTTTTTTGGGCTTCTTCTACTAACCTTCTTAGGGTTGCTGACGCACCACCTCTTTGTCTGGCCAACCACTCCCAGTGTCTTGGTAATAAAGTAACTTCTTTCGATTTCACCCCTAACTTTGGTCGACCTCGCTTGTGTATGACCGAGCTTCCCGCTAATAAATTGCTGGGTAAACTATCGAGTACTGTTTTCGCACTACCTTGCCAACTAAAATCAATTCGCTGACAAGTATCGACTTCAATGACTATTGGCTCGATATCTAGGCCAAT
This sequence comes from Paraglaciecola sp., assembly GCF_051252315.1. GTDB lineage: Bacteria > Pseudomonadota > Gammaproteobacteria > Enterobacterales > Alteromonadaceae > Paraglaciecola. The sequence goes on from NZ_JBPOFP010000032.1 coordinate 15,728, forward strand.
AGCCTTAACCTGTTGGATAATCTCATCTAAAAAACCTTTTGCTAAAAACTTCTGTTGATAAATGGCTACATAGTGATTTGACATAATTTTTCTCATTTAATTGTCCAGTTAATTACCCGGAATATTACCCAGATAAAAACACAAAACCAATATTACCCTGATATAAATAAAAGATCAATATTACCCGGGTAATACATTAAAACTAAAGGTCGTCATACCTTATTCAGGATCCACCATGACGAACATTGCAGTGACTGGTATTATTCACGTCAAATTATCCAGTATATTTAGAATCCAAATGACCGAAATTATTAGAAAAGAAACCAAACAACGTATGAGTCGCATTGTGGTCCATCAAGGTACAGTTTATCTGTGCGGACAAGTTGCAGCTGATGCCGACAAGGATATTACCGAGCAAACACAAACCATGTTAGATAAAGTAGATGGATTATTAATCGATGCCGGAAGCGACAGAGAGCACATTTTATCAGCCACTATTTACATCAAAGATATGCTGGACTTTAAAGCCATGAATGCTGTTTGGGATGCTTGGGTTCCAGAAGGTCACGCCCCAGCCAGAGCTTGTGTGCAGGCATCGATGGCAAGACCTGAATTATTGGTTGAAATATCTGTGGTCGCTGCGCAAAAATAAACGGCTTACCCTGAGCTCCGGTTAACTAAGTTTGGTCTTGCTTAAAAAAGCCTTCTATAAGTAACCATTGGGCCAAGTAATAACTGCTCATTATCCAATAGTCATTGTAGGGTATGGGCAGTAAAAACTTCTCAAAAGCAATCAACGAATCAGACAAGATAAACACTAAAGCGCCTGCCACGGAATACTTTGCGTTCAATTTAGATTGTATAGCTGCAAACCCCATAAAACCGATAGCAAAGATATAAGCCATTACTGGGATTAATAAAGAGCCTAAATTAGGCAGTAATAAATACAAAACCACACCTAAATAAAGCAACAAAAAGCCGCTTATGGGTAAACGTTTAGTCATGCCCTGCCAATCTCGTACAAATAAAAATGCGTAACTTAATTGGGCTAATAAGAATGCAGCAACACCGAAAACAAACTGGTTTTCATTTAATAACAAATCACCACACATACTAAAAAACAGCGCTACTAATAAAAAGTGTCTTTTGGGCGGAGATGCATAAATAGTGACGGCAATAAACAATACCAATAAAGGCAAAATTTTAAACAAACCCGATACGGGTATATTTAAATGTAATGAGGCTACATAGCCAATTGACAAAACTGCAAAAGATAATCGAGTATTTTTGGTCATAATTACCAGCTAGCCTTCATTTTATAACTCCAAATAACGTAACACACTAAGCCTCCCAAACTTAAAGGGTTCATAATATTTAAGCAATTACCTTTTAACTCATTTATAATCCACCGCAACGAGTTAGCCCGCATAAAAAGCTTAGGCAGAGTAAATGTTCGAACAATTAGAATTAGACGATGATTTGATCCACGCGGTTGTGGATATGGGGTACAAAACCCCTACTAGCATCCAGTCTTTGGTTATTCCAGAGGCAATGGCAGGCAAAGATATTCTTGCTTCTGCCCCAACTGGCACAGGTAAAACAGCTGCGTTTTTGTTGCCTGCATGCCAATTTTTATTAGATTACCCAAGACGTCAACCCGGTGCGACGCGCATATTAATTTTAACGCCAACTAGAGAGTTGGCTTTACAAATTTTCGAACAAGCAAAAGCACTGTGTAAATACTTGCCGCATATTAACTGCGGCGTAATAACGGGTGGGATCAATTACGGAACTGACCGTGACTTGCTAGAAAAAAATCTAGATATTTTGGTGGCCACACCGGGACGATTATTTGAACATATCGAAACCGAAAGTTTTGATTGTCGAGATATTGAATGTCTCATTTTAGATGAAGCAGACCGCATGTTGGATATGGGTTTCTCTGCCATAGTAAATCAAATAGCTGCAGAGGCCAGATGGCGTAAACAAACCATGTTGTTTTCTGCCACTTTGGAAGGCACAGGCATTGCTCGTTTTTCTGACGACTTACTCAATGAGCCAGTAGAGCTTGAAGCCGAATCAAGTCGAAAAGAAAAAGGCGTGATCCATCAGTGGATACATTTAGCTGATAACGCTAATCATAAATTAGCCTTACTGACACATATTTTAAGCAACCAAGTTGAAACCGCCATCGTATTTGTCAAGACACGTGAGCGTTTGGCCACATTAGTTGGCCAACTAAACTCTGCTGATATTCCATGTGGTTGGTTACAAGGTGAAATGCCACAAGATAAACGCAATGCGGCAATGGAGCGCTTTAGAACGGGCGAAGTCAAAATATTGGTGGCAACAGATGTCGCGGCTCGTGGAATAGATGTGGACAACATTAGTCACGTGATCAATTACGACATGCCGCGCACGGCAGATGTCTACGTACATAGAATCGGCCGAACGGGTCGCGCGGGCAATAAGGGCACAGCAATTTCATTAGTAGAAGCTCACGATATTGGTATTGTTCCTAAAATTGAACGCTACACAGAACAAGTGCTTAAACGCCGTGTAATCAGCGAACTTAGACCTAAAAATAAAGAAGCTAAACCGCCAACTAAGAAAAAGATTAGCACCAAAACCAAAAAAGCTGCGTTAAAAGCTAAACGCGTAGCCAGCAGTAAGAAAAAGAAAAAAGGTAGAGGTAAAAAAGCGTAATGCCTTCTATTGAGAATTTCGAAAAGGTAGTGCTGGCTACAGGTAACCAAGGCAAAGTCAAAGAGCTTGGCGATATGTTAGCCGCACTAGACATTGAGGTTTTTTCTCAAAATGAATTGGCAGTTGATGAAGTAGCAGAAACGGGCACGACCTTTGTTGAAAATGCCATTATCAAAGCCCGTCATGCAGCCAAAATTACAGGTTTACCGGCTATCGCTGATGACTCGGGTTTAGCCGTTGATTCTCTTGGTGGCGCTCCTGGAGTTTACTCGGCTAGGTACTCTGGTGAAAACGCCACAGATCAAACCAACATCGACAAGTTATTAGTTGAAATGCAAGATGTGCCGCTAGGTCAACGGCAAGCTAGGTTCTTGTGTGTATTGGTATTTATGCGTCATGCTAATGACCCCACGCCTATTATCTGTCAAGGAGAATGGCTGGGTAACATCACTCAAAACCAACAGGGCGAAAATGGTTTTGGTTATGACCCAGTGTTCTGGGTAGATGAACAAAACTGTAGCTCAGCCGAGTTAACTCGCGAGCAAAAAAACGCATTAAGCCACCGTGGAAAAGCATTAAAACAACTCGTACTACAATTACAGACTCAAATTACAGACAACCAGCTTGGTTAATTCTTTGGTAATGCCCTCTTGCAATGTAAAACTAAAGAATCCACCTCTAGCGTTATACATTCATATTCCTTGGTGTGTGCAAAAATGTCCCTACTGTGACTTCAACTCACATGGACAAAAAAATCAGCAGTTACCCGAGTCAGAATACATTAGTCATTTATTAGATGACTTGGCGCAGGATGCAAAATTAGTAGGCCAGCGGCTCATACATAGTATTTTTATTGGTGGAGGCACGCCGAGTTTGTTTTCGGCAAATGCAATTCATACCTTATTAGAAGGGGTGAAACAAAGAGTTAATCTTTCACCCAATGCAGAGGTAACCATGGAAGCTAACCCTGGTACCTTTGAAGAGCAAAAATTTGCCGATTTTGTAAAGGCTGGAATCACACGTTTGTCTATTGGGGTACAGAGCTTTCAAACTGATAAACTCACCCAACTAGGACGAATTCATGACGATCTACAAGCTAAAGCCGCGGCACATACAGCGCAAAAAATTGGACTAGATAGTTTTAATTTAGACTTAATGCATGGTTTACCGAAGCAAAATGTAGACGACGCAATTTTTGACTTAGAACAAGCAATCAATCAATCTCCCCCCCATTTATCTTGGTATCAACTCACCATTGAACCAAATACACAATTTCATTCTAAACCGCCTAAATTACCTGAAGATGAGTTGTTATGGGATATCCAAGAAAAAGGCCATGCTCTGTTAACAGACAATGGATATGAGCAATACGAAATATCAGCCTATAGCAAAACGGGTTACCAGTGTCAGCACAACCTAAATTATTGGCGGTTTGGTGATTATCTCGGTATTGGTTGTGGCGCCCATGGAAAAATTACGCTGACTGAAAAACAACAAATCATTCGCACGGTAAAGGTAAAACATCCCAAAGGATATATGGACCTCACGCGTCCCTACTTAAGTGATTCAAAACCCATAGTACAAGATGAGTTAGCATTTGAATTTTTTATGAACCGTTTTAGGTTAGTAGAACCTTGCCCTAAATCAGACTTTGAAGATTTCACCGGTACAACGCTTGATCATAACACCCGTGCTAATTTGAAAACGGCTATATCAAAAGGTTTACTGCTTGAAACAAGTGAATACTGGCAGGTAACACCTTTGGGAAGACGTTACCTTAACTCACTTTTAGAAATGATGGTTTAGCCCCAAAGTTACACATAATAACACCTCAATAATATTCAATAGTTTAAAATTAATTATTTAAAGGTTAATATTTGTTTTTCCTTTAAATAAGTGCACTAAGAATCATGGTTAAAAATTCTAAAAATAAAATACTGTTCGCAACGCTGCTGTTAAGTGTGTTTGGATTAACTGGATGTAATACAGGATCTGAGTCTAATACGGGAAAAACTGCGCTTACCAACCAATTCGACGGTAAAAAAATGCTACCTGTGGGGAGCAGTATTGGCCACATTGAGATTTTGTCTGACAAAGCTTACGATTTATTAGCTAAAAACTTAGAAATTAAAGTCGAGGCAAACAATTTTAATTGGATGGAAGGTCCTTTATGGGTAGAAAAAGGCCAATTTTTACTCTTCTCAGACGTTCCACAAAACACAGTTTACAAATTCAAACCAGGAGAAGGTACCTCTGTCTATTTAACCCCGTCTGGTTCAACTAACCTATATCCGGATGATTACTCCAAAGGCTCCAATGGTCTTAACCTAGATAAAGATGGCAACCTATTAATTATGCAGGTCGGCGACCGTCGAATAGCTAGAATGAAATCAGATGTACTCAATCCCGAAGCTGACTTCGAAACGGTACAATCACACTACCAAGGTAAACGTTTTAACAGTCCAAATGATGTGGTTCTGCATAAAAGTGGTTCACTGTTTATCACTGATCCACCTTATGGTTTAAAGAAAATGTTGAAAGATCCTAAAAAGGAATTGCCATACCAAGGCGTGTTTAGAATCGATCCTGATGGCACGCCCACTTTGCTAGACGATGAACTTACTTTTCCAAATGGAATCGACTTATCTCCTGATGGTAAAACACTTTATGTTGCAGTATCAGACGGCCGCAAAGAATTAAATAATGCGGGGATTCATGCTTACGATTTGGATGATAATGGCATGGTCAGTAACAAACGTATGTTTATCAACGGTACACATTTAATCGACCTTCCCGGTGAGCAAGGCAATTTTGACGGTATGGCAGTGCATTCGTCTGGTATTATCTTTGCGACAGCCCCCGGCGGTGTATGGTTGTTAACGCCCGAAGCTGAAGTGTTAGCTAAAATTCGTACCACGCAAAAAAACGGTAACTGCACTTTAACGACTGATGAAAAAACCTTATACATTACGTCAGACGGTTATCTACTGAGCGTAAACCTTAAATAACAACTCACAAGACCGAACTTTAGATAATTGGTGTCAGACCAAACAGCATCAACTATCAGGAGTTCGGATTGGTTTAACTCAAGTTTTCTCGCATTTTGCGACCACCAACTGGCACTAAACCATTTCTTTGATAGAAAGTAAGAGCCGAGTCAAACTCGGGTAAAGGAGGCGTACATAGCTCAATACACTTCCAAGACTCTGATTTTCCGTAGGCCTTTAATTCTGCTAACAACAAAGAGCCTATATTTTGCCTACGAAACTCTGGGCATACGTAAAACTCTTGTATGACTCCCATTTTTCCCCCTGCATATAACGCATGCGTCAAAACATAAGTAGCAAGTGCAATAATCTGGTCATCTACAATAGCTAATAAAGCGGCGTATTTATCATCTCGTATCAGCTGCCGACATAAGGCTGTCGTGGTAACCAAATTACTTTCCAACCTTGCGCCAGTTTTTTGAGTTATTTCTTGGGTTAGCTTACAAACTAGCGCACTAATTGCGTCGGCATCTTTATCATTAGCCTGTCTAAAACGAATATTGCCTATCACCTGCACTCCTTGAGTATGTGTGCTCTTTCTTCTTGAGGCAGTTTTTCTATCGCATAACGAATAGTTACCCTAGGCATAACATCATGATGTTGTTTAAGGTAATTTATTACGTCATTTTTATGGTGCACAGCTGTCACTTTCAACAACCATCCAATACTTTTTTGTACATATTCATCAGGATCATGGATCAATAAGTCACAGTTTTTAAAAACCAATCTTTTATCTAATTGATAGACAGTTTTACCGATTTTACGATGAATAAATTTCACCCAGGCGACATTGCTTGCTCGCCGACACCAGGACACCTCTGAGTATGCCCACTTTTGAGTTTGTTCGATTAGATGTGGGCGCGCTATTAAAAAGTTATACAAAGTTTTCATACACAGATCGTCAACCAAGGCCCAGTTATTAGCGTAGTTTTCTAACCAATATTCAAACCTTTGCAGCAAATCATCGTCATAGTGTTTTTTAACGCTTTTGTTAATGAGCCCATAGGCCAACATAATTTCTTCACTGTACTGTGAAGTTTGAATGAGTGACTCAGTTATTGATAATAGTTCGCTAGGTGTTAACTCACTATTATCAATATGAAATTGTTTAATGATGAGCCTAATATCGGCCGCATTAGCCCCAATACATTGAATGCCATGGGGGAAATAACGCCTTGCAGCTTGGGCTTTTTGAAGCGTACTGACTATAGCAAGTTGCTGCTTGAGGTGTTCTACATATATTTCAGGCAAAAGGTGAATTCGGCTTAATCAAAATTATCATCCGTTACGCCAAAGCTCACACCTAGTGCCCGAGCACTAATAAAAGTTTGATCACTGGTAGTCACCAAACGACACTTATTCGCGACTTGCTCTAAAGGCAAACTTGTCATTTGATTATTTTGCATCACGGCCACTACCCCAAAACTTTTCTTTGCGACTAATGAGGCGGCATAACATCCTAAATTAGTTGCAAAAATACGATCAAATGATGAAGGACTGCCCCCGCGCTGAATATGGCCTAAAGTAGTGGCACGTATTTCTGCATCAAGTTTAACCGCTATTTGCTGTTTGAGAGCTTCTGCGATCCCTCCTAGCCTGAGAGGATCGTGGCTAGTACAAACACGTTCACGGACTGTTAGCTCTCCATTTTTAGGCTTTGCTCCTTCAGCCACCACCAAAATAGAATAATGTTTTTCACACATACGTTTTTCACAAGCACGGATCACTTCGTCAATATCATAGGGGTACTCTGGCAATAAAATGACATCTGCACCACCAGCCATTCCGCCATGTAATGCAATCCAGCCAGCATAACGCCCCATGGTTTCTAGAATCATTAATCTTTTGTGTGATTGTCCTGTGGTTTGTAATCTGTCTAATGCTTCGGTTACCACTGTTGTCGCGGTGTCAAAACCAAATGTACGGTCTGTTCCCATTAAATCATTGTCAATGGTTTTGGGCACCCCCACAATATTCATACCCATCTGTGAAAGTTTATGGCTTACCGACAAAGAACCGTCACCACCTATTACCACAATCGCATCTAATTCTAATTGTTGATAATATTCCATGACTGACTTGGAAACATCTTGCCCCTTGTAACTAAACGGGTTGGCATTGTTACAGGTACCTAGAATGGTGCCACCTAAGGACAAAATACCACTACAGTCTTGATAAGTTAGGGGGGTAACTCTTTGTTCAATGAGTCCTAGAAAACCATCTTTTACACCAATAATATCGGCATTTTGATTTAGCATTAAGCTTTTAGCGACTGAACGTATAACTGCATTTAATCCTGAACAATCACCACCAGATGTTAATATTCCTATACGTAAACCAGATTTACTCACTAAAACATTCCTATTATTAATTAGTCTGAACTCAGGATAGTTCGGGCTTGGAATTTTTTAAAGTTTGTATTGCAATTAACAACTTAGGATCACCATTCATTGCCAGTAGACAAGACATCATAGGATTTTAGTGCTGTTATTGACGACTTTAATTCTTCTTCAATAGCATCTAATTCCCGGAACTTATTACAAAACCATTTAGCTTTGTGTTTTAACATTTCAGCTTTGGGGCCGATTGATTGCTCAATGTTTTCCCCCACACTTTCGAGTTGTTGCGCAATCGCTTGTATTTTGTCTTCTGTACTTTGTTCGTTAGCCACTAAGCCACCGATGGCTGACAACACGCCACCAACAGAAGTACTAATTGCTTGTTCAATTTGTTCTTCTAGTTCTTCATCGACGAGCTCGTCTACTTGCTCTAAGCGACCAGGTCCCATATAGAAATTGTCATTAGCGCGAATAAACTTTTCTTTTACACTGCTTTTGACCCGTTTAAGAGACTTTTGTAATTTCACCTGACTGTCTTGGTCTTTAACTAATCCACTATAAACATTTTCAATCGTTTCTACAGCTAGCTCAACGCCTTCGTTAGCGAGTAAAATCATTTTAGGTACGACTTTATGAATGCCTACAGATAATTGAGTTAACTTATTTTCTTGTTCTTGGTTTAGGTCTATCCAATGGCCTTGGACAAATAATTGTGATGCACCGTTAATCTGATAAACCGTGCGCCCACCTTCTCCTAACACCCTTATTTGTTCAGGGCTCACCACTACACCATAGTTCAACGACACATCACATTGCGATTCAGCCCACACTGAGGAGCTAACTAAGGCGAAGAATAAAATTGCAATACGCATGGCACCTCTTAACAAATCAATTAACTATACTTAAGTGTGCCTTCAAAAATAAAAAAATCAATAAAGGATAAGACAAGACAAGCAAAAGATAAGTTAATCAGCCGTTCGAACCAAACGTGTGAACACAAATAGGCTCTTTTCTTTGATCGAGTTACTGCTATTAAAAAAAGCAATAACCCATGACCGTTGAGGGTCAATCACGGAAGGTGTAGAAGTCCAAAAGTCGTCTGAGGGCGTATTAGGAAAAAATATCTCATTAATGGCAGGGCGCACACAACTACGCTCAGTTAAGCTGGCGAGTTCTTTCACATTTGGCACTCTCCAGCCAGACTTTCCTGCGTAAACAAAACCGTGTGACGCTTGTAATGCTTGTGACCAAGTGAGTTCACTGGCATCACCGGTACAAGTTTCATTTTCCCAAGTTTGCCCTAAACTACAACGCATCCATGTTAAACCAAGGGTGGCATTTGTTGCCGTACCGTCACCATTATCTATATATTCCTCTTCTTGGCCCTCCTCATCAAAATCGGACAAACATGTTTGACTCAACACACTCGTCGTCCATAAAACGCTCAGAAGTATTATATATTTCATCGTCCCGCCCTTACTAAGCGCACATATGCAGCCGTTGATTTATCTAAAAAGTTATCATTACCTGAAGAAAAATCTATTGCCCATGCGTTTTGCGCACCATTGATAGACACTCCATCAGCACTTGAATCTTGAGTCCAATACCAAACAGGTGCTGTCAGCAAGTCTGTGGTATTTGGAAAATAATTTGAATCGACAGTAGGAGCCGCTTGTTGACCAAAATGGACGATAGACAACAACTCTTCGTGAGTAGGAATACGCCAATCTCTAAAATTGCATAATCCCTGTGCATTAACTTCAGCCAGATACTCATTGGTGTTACAAACGGCGAGCCCGCAACTTGCTGCAGTACCCGTGATATCGCCATCAAAACCACCATTGATTTCATCTTGATACCAAGTGTAAGTATGATTGTTACTGTGCAGCGTGGCAGCAACAGCTGTCGTTTTCACTTCCCAAATTAGCCCTGTAATATTGTCTCTAACACAATTCCAGTCTTGAGAAGGATCATCAACTTCATCTCCAACAATATCTAACTTAGTAAAATCAAATCCTTGTTCACCTCGTCCTGCTTTTGCAGACATATTATTGGCATGGATAATATCTTGGCCTCGCTGCCCATCCTGACCAGGGAAATCTCCTAAATGACTTCGGCTTGTTAATACTTGAGTGTTTGATGCTTGTTGATACACACCCGTGTCATTTATAGGCTGAATAGGCAAAGGTTTAACCGTTACTGTCAACGTATCTTCGACTTGATTGCCCAGTAAATCTTGAACTAATAAAGTAAATGTAATGTCTTCTGGCTCAGACACTCTAGGTGCAACCGCATAGGTTTGTAAACTACTCACATCACTAATAATTGGAGTGGTATTTGAGTCATTTAACCATAGGTAGGTTAAGGGCTGAGATGACACGATATTAGTACTGGCAACACCAAATAAATTAATTGATTCTCCTGTAAAAACCTCGTGACTGATACCGGCAGCAACTTTAGGTAAAGTTTGACTGGCACTTTGTATCAACAAATCAACATTAGACGAGTGTTGTCCTCCCTCCTGATCGGTAACTGTCAAAGTAATGGAGACGGTATTTTCATCTTCTAAAATTGGCGTGGTAAAAGAAAGAACATTTCCTTGGGTACTGATCCCGTCCAACACTGGTTCCCCGGCGGTTTGTTGCCATAAATACTCTGCAATGGGGACGGTGTTTGCCGCTGCGTCTGGGTCTAAACTCTCTGCCGCATCTAGGGCAATCGTTTCACCTGCTGGAAACTGATTTACGGCCAAATCCACCATTTTAGGTACACTGAGGATAGCCGTTGGCAAAACATTTATAGGAGATACAGTATAAATAACTTGATCCGTACCACGGTTACCTTTGGCATCAGTGACTGTAGCTGTAAAGGTATATACTAAGGGTTCTGTTGTAATCGGCGCCATCACAGTAGCCGAGCCAGTTGAATTATCTTCGTGGGTGATAGTTAAATTAGGTGTAACGGTCCAACTGTAAGTTAATTCTTCCGATTGCCCGCTAGCTTGCGCATTTAAGGTAATAACTGACTCTTCATCAATGGTTTTATCTGATCCTGCATTCACCAATACTTGGTCCTGAACTTGTTTCGTATCACTTTCCAGCGACCCTCCAGAACAAGCCATTAGGACGAAGCCCAACAAAGCGATAATAGAAAAAGGATATTTCAATATATTCATAGTGATAAAACAAAACCAAATGCCCACAGGCAAAATAAATGTTTAAGTATTGGATAACCAATGCACTTACTATACCAAACTACTCATTTAGTCATTTCTGTTGGCTTTAACGAAAAAAGGCAAATTATAATAATTTGCCTTTTGAAATTGGTTTATGTGAAATTCCCGCTAGACGCCGGTTTTGATATCTTCCAAGTGATACTTGTCAATCAGCGAATATAAAGTGGGTCTAGTCACTCCTAATAACTCTGCCGTTTTAGACATGTTTTTCTCAGACACAAGATAAGCATTACGAATTGCACGACTTTCTGCATGTTCTCGTACTTCCCGTAAATTTAGAGTATTCAATGCAGGGCCATCTTCTTTCACCATAAGACTCAAGTCATCAGCCTGAATTTGACTGCCTTCAGCCATGATCACGGCTGACTTAAGTTTGTTTTGTAGTTCTCGAATATTGCCAGGCCATTGATGTTGTTGCATTGCCAAAACTGCAGAGTCACTAAACCCCTTAATTTTTGTTTTAAATTCTTCGTTGTATTGCGCTAAGAAAGTTTTAGCTAGCAATATCACATCATTATCACGCTCTCTTAATGGCGGGATCATAATACTTATCTCGCCGACACGATAAAACAAATCTTCTCGGAATGTCTCTTCAGCCACCATATTTTGTACATCTCTGTGTGTGGCACAAATCACCCTAATATCCACAGGAATTTCGGCACGGCCACCGACTCGTTCAATGACTCTCTCTTGCAAAAAACGTAACATTTTTGCTTGTAAACCAATCGGCATGTCACCTATTTCGTCCAGAAATAATGTACCGTTTTGAGCAGATTCAATTTTACCCGGTGTGGTTTTATTCGCACCAGTAAACGCGCCTTTTTCGTAACCAAACAATTCACTTTCTAATAAGTTTTCTGGAATAGAGGCACAGTTAATCGCCACAAAAGGTTTATCTTTGCGTAAACTATGCTCATGAATACTACGAGCAAACACTTCTTTACCGGTACCACTTTCACCTAGTAACAAAGTACTAATGTCTGTTTGCGCAATTCGTTCAGCTTTTCGACTAGCTACTAATATGCCTTCACTTTGCCCTAAAATTCGATCCATGGAAGGCGCGACTGCAGCAAGATGACGGTTCTCCATTTCTAAATTATATAAGTTAAGAGCACGGCTGACTAAAATTTGGATGGTATCTGAATCTATGGGCTTTTGATAAAAATCATAAGCGCCTAACTCAATGGCTTTTAAAGCGTTCTGCTTATCGTTGTTACCCGTTACCACTATCACTTTGGTTTGAGGCGCTAGGGCGATTATTTCTTCAAGTGTAGCTAAACCTTCGCTAGCATTTGTTGGATCGGGCGGTAAACCTAAATCTAAAGTAACCACTTTAGGTTCGTGACGCCTAAGTTGGGCGATAGTGGAGGCTCGATCTTCCGCAAATATCACCTCATATCCAGTGAAGCTCCATTTAAGCTGTTTTTGAATCCCTAAATCGTCATCCACGACTAAAATCTTATCCATTTATAAAACCCTTACTTTTTTAATTTTAATTTGCGGGAATACGTAATGTAAAAGTACTGCCAACTTGCTCTTCACTTTCGACTAATAACTGACCACCGATTTTTTCCATATAGGCTTTGGCATCATACGCACCTATGCCCATACCGGCGTTGCCCTTAGTCGTATCAAAAGGTTTAAACAATCGAGTGCGAATAAACTCTTCACTCATACCTGTTCCATTATCTTTTATTTTAACTTCGATAAACTGTTCATCGATAGTTTTTTCAACGGAAATATTTACATTTCCATCATCATTCGTTGCTTGTTGTGCATTACTAATTAAGTGATATATCACATTGCTAAACTTGTCTTCTTCTAACACCACAGGAGTTTCATCTACAATGACAATCCCTGGTTTAGGCAAATATGATGCACAACGTTGTTCTACGACCTGAGTGATACAAGTGGATAACTGAACCAATGAATCAGTTCCTTCAGGACCCACATTTTTTTCAGTTAATTGTCGCAACATTTTATCCATACGCGCTTTAGTATGATGCAAGGTTTCAAAGGTATCTGCAATAAATTCTGGGTTATCTTTATGTTGTTCTGCATTACATAAAATGAGATCAATCTGTGCCAATACATTTTTTAAATCATGCACGACAAAAGCAGACATACGCGTAAAAGCAGAAAATTGCGCGTTTTCTGCTAGTTCATGGGCCGCTTGATGATGAAAAATAAAGTTCGATATTTGCGCCGTCACCACAGTTAAATAATCTCTTAGTTCCCAGTTTAGTTTTTTACTGGTATTTTCATCGCCTTCCATGGTGACTAGCCCCCATAACACTTCTTCTTTATAAATAGGGATAATGAGTTGAAATGACACATCATTTAGTAAGGCATGATTGACTTTTAGCCCTTCATACATAAAAGGTTTAACACGCAATTCGTCTATATCGATTATCCAATTTTTAGCTTGAAAAAAATCGCAAAACTCAAATAATACTTTATGTTCATTGGGACTAACGTGAGGTTTATCAACGTCAGCTAACACCTCTAAGATGCCGTTATTCAATTTAATAAAATTACCTGATTTATATTCAAACGCCTGTATAAATCCGTTTAGGCCAGTGGCGTAAACATTATTGTTAACATCACCTTTATCTAAACAAGTAGTAAGCTTTAGCCATTCTTGACGGTAATCAAATTGATTAGCAAAAAAATGTTTGGTGATAAACACTTTTATTTTGGTTCTAAAACTTAAAGACAAAAATAGGCTGGCTAATAACGCTAGGGACAAGGCAACCAATACTATTTGAATGGCTGTACTCCACTCCCCGCCTAAATACTGAACCACGTAACCCATTAACGCCATAATTAATAAATAGGCACCGGCGACCATGAGTAAAGTGCTATGCATCACCACTTCACGGGAGATATAAATTTCAACCCCCCATGTTTTAACACGGCGAATAGCTAAGATTAGAAATGGAATAAAAACGGTATAAACATAACCTCTAGCCATGACGTAAGAGGGATGAATTTGTTCAACCATTAGTGCGTTAGTAAAGGTCACAAACTCAAAAATACTGGTGGCAGCAAGGTATAAAATAAGTGGTTTAAAAGCCCAAGCATTTTCGCCCGACTGTCGATAAATCACCTCCAATAAAACTAATACTTCTAAAGCAATTATGGTCTGAAGTAAGAATTGCAGTTGTTTATCATGTATGCCGAATACCAATAACATGATAGCAATGATAGGCAGAGACAAAATTAACCAAGTATCCACCCTAGAGATAACATCCGCCAAGGTTTTAAAATAGCCCTTTAAACAAGAAGCTAAAAATAACAGCCAGAATACATTTTTAATATTATCAAATAATAACAGTTGCTCCACAGACATAGCCGGGATAAAGAATGGCGCTATAGACCAAACACAAGTAGATCCTGTAGCCAAAATGAGCAGGTACTTAGCTAATCCCGCTTTTCGAACCGTTAATAAAAGTAATAATAGAAATGCATATCCCACCGAACATATCGCATAACCAATGGTTGTGATCATAATAAAGCCCTTTGTTTTATCCCTAATATCTGTTTCTGAGGGCCTATAATTTTTTCAACACCAAACTGCCAATTGAATAACCCGCGCCAAATGAGCATAACAGCCCATAATCGCCGGCTTGCATATCCTGATGGTACAAATTGAAGGCAATGATAGAGCCTGCTGAAGCAGTATTTGCATAGGTATCTAAAACTATGGGTGCTTCTTGTTTAGAAGGTTCACGACCTAATAATTTACGGGTAATCAGTGTGTTCATATTAATGTTTGCTTGATGCAACCACCAACGATTAACTTGCTCAGACGTAAGCTGATGCCTAGCTAAGTGTTCTGTAATATGTTCCGCTGCCATAGGGCAGACTTCTTTAAATACCTTGCGACCTGCTTGATGAAACAATTTATCCGCAGCAAAAGGGTCACTATCGTTTGCACGACTCACATAACCGAAATTAGAGCGAATATTGTTTGAATATTGTGTCACCGCTTTGGTACTTAAGATTTCAAAGGCATGTTCAGATGTCACTGTTTCTTTGTTTTCTACGACAACGGCTGTGGCCACATCACCAAAAATAAAATGGCTGTCTCTGTCACAATAATTAACTTGTGGAGAGGTGAGTTCAGGGTTGACCACTAAAACGGATTTTGCCGTACCTGCTGCAAGCATTTCATAGGCTCGATGTAATGCAAACGTTGCCGCTGAACAGGCAACCAGCATGTCAAAACCAAATCCCTTAATACCCAATGCTTCTTGTACTTCGATTGCAATAGCTGGGTACGAACGTTGTGTATATGCACAAGCGACTATGACAACATCGATATCATCCGCTGTTTTATTGGCTGATTTAAGCGCAGATTTTGCAGCATGAATTGCGATCTCAGCTTGATCAGACAATTCATCTTCATTTCTTTGAGGAATTAATGGACGCATTCTATGAATGTCCAAAATGCCATCTTTAATATAGGTGTATCGGCTACAAATACCGGACGCTTTTTCAATAAATTCGGCACTTGAAAATGGTTTAGCGGCGACTTCACCACTGTTAATGGCGTCTTTATTGGTTAGATTAAATTGCTCCGCATATCCATTGTACGCATCGACTAACTCTTCATTTGAAACGCTATATTCAGGGGTCCATAAACCAGAGCCACTTATCACTACCGAAGAAGACATATAAACCTTTTACTTTGATTATCGCAATGGGCTTAGCTTATCGGTTTGTAACGAAAAAGTCATTTTGTTAAAAACAAAAAAGTCAGCTAATCGCTGACTTTAATCTTAAACAAATTAACTTAGATTAGAACAAATAAGTGTTGGCTCTACTTAACAACTCATTTTTTTCCAGTTTACCTGTCACACATTGAAGCACATCTTTTTGGTTAAACACATAAACTTTATCATGAGTTTGAAAAGTACTATCGTCATCTGCCTGCATAAAGTCCGACAGAACGAAAGAGATGTTTTCATTCTCTGGCAAGGATTTAAAGCCAGCTCCATAACGACACAAAACTTTACCCACTTTTTCTTCAAATAACGCTAAAGACTGGCTGTAAAGCTTGCTTTTGGCAGCTTGTCGCTTTGTTAACTCTCTTTTATACTCTGTGGTCATTTCTACTTTGTATTGCTTTAATTCTTTAGCTTTTTTAGCTAATTTTTCAACCTTTCTTTCTAATTCAGCAACTTCCTCATTTAACTCTTTACGGGTTTCTGAATCTGAACTTTGTTTCTGAAAATCCAAATCTCGGCGCGTACGCTCATACTCTCGTTTTTGCCATGCTAGTTCTCTTTCTTGTTCAGCCACTTCTCTAATTCTGTCTTGTGAATCATGAACATAATCATCATCGTGACCAACATAAGCTCTTACCATTCTCTCTATTTCGTCTTCATTTATATCTATCTCAATATGATTTTCGCCAGTCTGAATAATTTTAGGCGCAGCGGGTACGTTAGGTATTTGACTTAATATACCGCCTAAGTCGATACCGAAAAAATGCCCACGATGACGACCGGTATCAATATCATACACAACCCCTTGTCCAGCCAAATAGGTGGCCGCATCAGCTCTAAAACGAATGTTACTGCTAGTAGTTCGCTGTTTCAGTGTCGCCTGCAAAATATTCAGCATGATCCCAACTTCATCTCTAATCTCTTGCATATTACTCACTGGCTGTGCATTTTTTGCTTGCGCAGTATTCATTAACAAACCACCTAGAGTTAGAGCGATTACAGTCTTTTTGATTAATTTATACATGGTTTGTACCTCACTTATTAATACTATTGACGCCCGTTTCTACCGGAGTGTCGTATATATCATTTTGTAATTTATTTAATTGACGAGCGTAAAAATTTTGGTCGTCACTACGTTGTTCATTCACATATTTTATTAATTCAGCAAAATCTTCCCGTCGCTCTTGTCGACTCGCTTTAAGCAAATATTCAGTGAGCTTAGCGCTGGTAGTCAATTGTTGTTCTTGCATAGTAGAACTGTATTCATTCAAGGCTAATTGTTGATTTTGGCTAAACTCATTTAACTTAGCGGCTACGATACGATCAATTTCTTGGGCACTATGTTGTTCAGCGAAACTGATCGTCATTGAACCATCGTCAAGTTTGACCTGTACACCCGTTAAAACCATCACTATGGCTAATGCAGACGCGCCCAATGATAGGCTGGGTAATCCTTGCCATTGCCACCACTTTGCTTTTTCAGGTTGAGTAAAACTTGCTTCTCTATCCCAATTTGGCACGACATCATCTTGATAGGACTCTACCTGCACGTTCAGAATATTTGCCATTTCAACCTGCTGAGAAAAAGCCTCATCGTGAATACACCTTTGCTCAAATACCAACCTTTGCTCTTGGTTTAAATTATTGTCTAACCAAAGTCCAAGCAAAATCTCATTACTTATTTGTTGCTTATTTTCGCGGCCAGTCTCGGGGTTGGTTAATTTAGAATTAGACACATTCCACCTCCATTAACATCTTCAATTTATCTAACGCCACATATAATCGTGATTTAACAGTATTGACTGAAATACCCGTTTGATGGGCAATTTCTTCAAAAGTAAATTGTCCAAAAAATTTAAGTTCAACCACTGATTTTTGTGCCAAGGGCAATTGCTGCATTGCCTCTATTAACTGTTTATTTTCCTGATGAGTACTTAAACTGTCATCAACTCCAGGATCGGCACACACAGGTTCTGGTTCGTCCTCTAATCCTTGCATGGGTTTCTTGCGCCGATAAAACTCAATACAGCGAAAATGTGCAATACGAAACAACCAACCTTTAAAACTACCTTCACCTCTGTAGGTCGACAAATTTCGAAAGACCGAAATGAAAACTTCCTGCATCAAGTCCAAGGCGTCTTCATTTTTGCCTGTCATACGCATTCCGTAGTTATATATTTGTTTTTCATAACGCTTGAGCAAATCCAACCATGCTCGTTTATTTCCCTGCAATGCTTTTTCAATTAGCTGTTCATCGCTTTTTTCAAACACTGCTTTAGTTTTCCTAAATTTAAGTTGTTATAGACAAAGTCGAGGGCTATCTGCAAAAAGTTTAGTTTTATAAAAATAAAATTTATATCGTTTCCAATATTAAAAATTTAAACGTTAAAAGTTGGCTTTGGAGTGAGTGGCGAGAATATCTCAGCTAAGTAACGAAATAACCTAATTCGAGTTGTACCATTTCTCCACACTAACCCTATCTCCCGGTACGCCGCTGACTCTGCAGGACGTGACTGTAAACTAGTCGAAAGCAATATATTGCTGTTCAAGGCGAGTTCGGGCATAAAGGTAAATCCCATTTTACTATTCGCTAACTGGATCAAGGTATATAGACTACTCGCTGTTAATGAACTCACCTGTTCCGTGTCCTTTAAACCACACGCACTCACAGCATGCCCTGTCATACAATGCTCTTGATGCAACAAAAATACGCTTTGTTTAGGGAGATCCACCATATCAAAAGGATCTGGCAGCGAATTCAACATGTCTGAATGTGCGACTAAATGAAATGGATCATGACCAATAACCAAACTTTTGCATCCTGGTGTTGCTATGGGCAAGGCTAAAACTAACAGGTCCAATTTTCCTTCATTTAACTTCAGCAATAAATTAGCTGTTGTATCTTCTTGAAGCTGCAGGTCGATTTTAGGCAAATTCAACGAAACTTGTTTAATAACGCCTTCAAACATAAAAGGGGCGATTGTAGGAATAACACCTATTTTTAAACTTCCAGCTTGCCAATCTCCGGCACTGTGAGCAAAGTCGATTAACTCATGCGCTTCATTAAGCAAACGTTTACTGCGCTCTACTAGCTCAATACCAAAAGGGGTAAATACAAAGTTTTTATGTTCACGTTCAAGAATTTGAGTTGAGTATTGGTCTTCAAGATTTTGAATGGCAGTGCTAAGTGTTGATTGGCTAACATAACAACGTTGAGCAGCTTTGGCGAAATGCTGCTCTTGATGTAAGGCAACGAGATACTGCAGGTGTTTTAGATTAGGTAATTTCATCTACATACAAAAAAAGCGATTAAGAACTGAATCTTAAATCGCTTTTTGATATTACACAATTTTATTGTTAGTGATGTTTCAACTTAAACCTTTGAGTAGATTGGCTAATATTCTCAAGTACAGAGGCTAATTCTGTAGAAACAGTTTCCATTTCTTGCGCTTCATTTTGTGAACGCGTACCCAATGAAGAAATACTAGTTAACCCCTCATTCACTCGACCACTTTGTATATTTTGCGAGGTTACAGCTTCATCTACTTGTGAGTTTAACTTGGCAATTTCAGCAAATACCTCTGCTAACTCTTGCATAAACAATTGTGACTGTTTGATTTGTTCGACACTAGTTGTGGCTTTTTCGGTACCCTCAGTCATTGCATTTACCGCAGAATCAGCTGCTTGCTGTAATTTATGAATATTACGTGAAATTTGTTCCGTAGATTCTTGGGTTTTGGTGGCTAAACTTCTCACTTCATCTGCTACCACCGCAAAACCTCGACCCGACTCTCCAGCTCTGGCGGCTTCAATTGCAGCATTCAAAGCCAACAAATTGGTCTGTTCAGCAATGCCATTAATCACGCTCACCACGCTGCCAATATCGTCAGAATCTTTTTTCAATTTAACAATGATGTCCGAGGCAGAATTTGTTGCATCCAACATACTTTGGCTAGTTTTAACATTGTTTACAAACATCTCTAACCCTTTTGAGGTTTGTTCTGTAGAGTTGCTCACGAACTGGTTAGCCTTTTCAACCGATTCGCCAATAGACTCACCAATTTCAGTCATTTCAGTCATGCTACTCGAAACGGAAGAAGAGGTTTGCGATTGTTCGTCTAAACCTTCTTTAACATTACTGAAGGCTTCAAATAGTTTTTGCGTCATATTTCTAAGCTTGCTGACTTCATTGACGACATCACCAATCATATTGCTCAAATCGCTTTGAATTAAACGAAAGTGTGCGGCAAGTTGTCCAATTTGGTCATCTCCCGAGGCCTCTATATTACTGGAAAAGTCACCTTCTGCTATTAAACGAGAGACTTCTGTCACTTCATTCAACGGCTTTAATATTTTGTTACTTATAAACCAATAAAATCCGAAAAATCCGATGACTGTCACGACTAGTAACTGAATGATAGTAAAAGTCAAAGTTGAAGTTGCATAATCACTATTTTCCTGCTCAACAACAGCAAGATTCTGGTTCATTTTATCTACAGCTTCAGTTAAACGTTTACTGGGCTCTCGATCTATTCCTGACACCGCTTTGTCGCCAATAGGAATATTAAACCCGGCGTCAACAAATGCTTGATAACCTTTTTGATACGCACTGACCATAGGGGGATAACTTTTGGCAAATGCAGCTAAATCAGCATAGGCAGGATGTTTCGCGTTCAGCTGAGGTAAAATACTTTGATATGACTTTTGAATTTTATCGGCACGCTGATTAAATCGCCCCCAATATTTATCTCGCTGGCTATCGTCTTTACCTCGAATAAGGGTGTTTTTCCATTCCTGTACCTGAATTTTAAAATCGACGTTTAATGCAGCAATCTGAGAAGCGTACTTCACATCTCCTTTTACCGTGTCCTCATACTTATTTACCACGCCTAATATTGAGCTAAGGCCGAACCAGACGGAAAACGTTATAAGTAAAATAACGCTTGCGAATAACAGTAATAATTTTGTTCTCAAATTGCTATTAATGACGTCGAACATGTATTTAATCCTTAATTCGATACTTGTAAACGATTCACTCGCAAATAATTAAAGTTGCAATACCACTAATCGGCAAGTTTCCTAAAAACTATAGTCTTGGTTATTTAATGACCAACCAAAGGTAAACGGTATTCCCAAAAAAAGCCATTACTTTCAAAGTAATGGCTACACATTTACATTTAATTGAACTAACAATACTTGATTAAAACTTGTGTTCTAAGCCTACCGCTAACCAAGACTGGTCTTCATTTACATCAAAATCTCTGGATGTATAAAACGCATATGCTTTAGTGGACTTACCTAGCTTATAATCTGCACCTAGGCTAAAACTATTATCATCTTCTAACGTTTGGTATTGGGCTTTTAATTTCCAAGCATTGACTGAATATTGAGAGCTTAAAGCCAATCCAGAATCACTATCGCCGGTTGCTACACTTTCTTGACTGTGTGCCACAACTCCCAGCACCCAAGCGCCAAGTTTTGTTTGAGCCACTGCACGCTGTACGTCATATCCCTTAACGTCAGACTCCATAGCGACCCCCGCAAACCACTTAGATTTTTTGAGTTTAGTATCACCATAATACACAGCACTAGTTAAGCTACTATCACCTTCTTTACTGTCTTCAACTGCATAATTAAGTTCAACTGAAAAGCCATTTAAAGACGGGCTAATATAAGTAACAGAATCACTGAATCTATTTTCGCCTTTCCAGCCTAATCCTTTTAAATCACCTTCATAATCATTCATTGTATCAACGGGTTTACTTAAATTCTTAAGTCCACTATTTTTACGGCCAACAATGACTGAACCAAAATCACCTTTTATACCAAGGTATTGGTCTCGAGATTTTATATTGTCACTACCTGAGGCATCAGCTAGATCCACTCCCCATTCAACTTGATAAAAGACAGTTAAACCGTTATCCAAAGCTAAATCACCTTTTGCCCCAAAACGAGAAGCATTACTTTTGAGTTCAGAAAAACTGCCCTCACCATCATCGGTCATTTGAGCTGATATATTGGCTTTGCCATAAACGGTAATTGGGTCAGCGGCAACTGAAAAAACAAGTACACTTGACGAAAGCGCCAAAGCAACAAGAGAATGTTTAAAGTTCATAGAATAATTCCAACATGAAAAGAATAATGAAATGACTATATATGCAAATATAGATAAATTTGAAATTATTATGACACTTTTATGTGACTTTTATGAAATATTAGGTATTAAAAATTATATGTAAGTATATCTTTTTATTCTAAAAGATTGATAAATTAGCGGAAAGAAGAAATTTCGCACAATATTTATACGAATATAGGAATACTAGACTATAAACCAAAAAAAAGCGCCCGAAGGCGCTTCTTATACAATTATTTTGAAGTTTAAGGCATTACTGCAATCTAGCTATCTACTGTAGCATAGGTATCAAGCTGCTTCTTTTCACCTTCAACAAACTTTAACCATTGGGTTGCCATTCCACGACTACCATCAAACTGTTGTGCTTTAGCAAGTTCGTTCATCGCTTCGTTATAGTCACCGCCATTAAAACGCGCCATACCAATCACTAAATGAGCCATACCTTTATTACGTAAACCGCCTTTTCCAATCGCTTGTTGAGACACCTCAATTGCCTGATCCCATTGTTCCATATTCAGATACATTTGACCAAGTTGCGCATACAACTCACCGGTCTCTGACAATTTAGCCGCTGCTATCATCACTGGAATAGCTTTTTCTGATTCTTTTGCAAAATTCCAAGACTGGGCCAAGAAGGTTAAATTACGCTCGTCTTCTGCCAGCTTGCCAGATTGAACAGCTTGCTCCATTAAGATCGCAGCCTTGTAGGGCATTTGATGATAATAATAAAGCTGAGCTAGATTGAACATATCTGAGCCAGTCATTACGTAGCCCAACTGTTCAGCTATTTCCATTACAGCTAACTGCTTGTCCTCTAAGCCTAACTCGCCATACATGCCAGCTAATTGGATCCAATATTTGGGGGCTTCAAACTTTTTAATTAGTTTAAGTAGCACATTTTTCACTTGTTCAGGCTGCTTCAACTCATAATAAACCGCACGTTGTAAAACATACCATTGTTCATCAACCTGAAAACCTAAATCATTGGTTTCTACTTGTTCCACCGCAGCATTAATGTATTTAGACGACTCTGGGTAATCTTGTTTTTGATACATAGCCTGGGCTTTTAATACCAAGTTTTTGGCAGGAATATCTTTAGTCGGAAAAAGAGCAAGCTGAATATCTTCCCATTTCTCGATGAAGGCAATGGTTTTATCGTAGTTACCACGCATCATGTGTAACTGCGCCAAACTGAATAAAGTGGCTTGTTCGAATGTTTCAGGTATCGGTTGCTGTTGTACT
Organism: Paraglaciecola sp.; assembly: GCF_051252315.1. Classification (GTDB taxonomy): domain Bacteria; phylum Pseudomonadota; class Gammaproteobacteria; order Enterobacterales; family Alteromonadaceae; genus Paraglaciecola. Next base: position 39,163 of record NZ_JBPOFP010000032.1, read on the forward strand.
ACGTTTTCAAACGCTTGAATCGCTTCATCGTAGTTTTCGGCTTCATAATGAATAAAAGCATAAAAGTTATACATCATGGCTAACTCATAACTATTCATCGAGCCTGCCTTTGATTTAACCAAATCTAATACTTCAAAGGCTTCTGCTTGTTTGTTTTCATCAGCTAAAGTCTGGGCTCGTGACAATTGATCGTAAACCTTAGAACGCAAAGTAGGAACCCGTTTGGTTTTACGTTCTGTTTTTGCTTCTTCAGCCTGAGCAACTGTGCTTTGCAAACTGGTAAAAACCAATCCACTAAATAACAGAAATGCAGCTCCCTTAAGCAGATTTAGATTAGACAATATATGCTTATTCATAAGCTTAGCCTCCAATTTCAAATGTTACGCGCACTTCTACACCAGATACTTCCATTGGTTCACCATTCACAACGCGCGGTTTGTATTTATATTTAAGCGTGGCATCAAGTGCCGCTTGGTCAAAAATCCCTGCTGGTGAAGCTTGCAATACTTTTGGCTCTCTAACCGAACCCAATTTAGTTACTGTAAACGTCACATCAACAAAACCTTCTATGCCTCGTTGTAATGCTCGTCTAGGATAAACTGCAGCAACACGAACAATAGGCAAAAACTCCCCATCACCTGAGTCTAAAGCTAGCCCTCCATCTAAAGCGATATCAGCAGCTACATCAGCACCAAAATCCATACCTTGAGTTGCGCTGTCTGGATTAGGCGCATCCATTTGTGGCGGAGCCATATCCGGTGGAGGCTCTTTCGGCTTGGGTGGCTTTTTAGGTTTGCGGTCTTTTTTCTGTACCGCTTCATCTTTTTTCACCCTGACAAAGTCAAGCACACTGCCTTTGGGCGCGTCGGTTAATGCACTGCCACCACTTTGAATCAAGGATTGCATTAAGAAAAACAATCCTAAAGTGACGATACTCGCCAATAGGATTGCAATGGTTAGTCTTGAAATTGTCTGAGGCATGGCTTGTAGCATAACTAAACCTAAGGCTCTTGTGCTGCAATCGAGACATCTAATATGCCCGCGGCGCGTGATGCATCCATCACTTTAATTAACACATCAGTCGTAGCTTTTTTATCAGCTTGGATAACAACTGTGCCTTGAGGGTTTTCAGCATACAAACGCTCAATGTTAGCTTGAACAGCACGCACATCAATTTTACGTTTATTGATCCAGATTTCGCCTTTATCGCTAATCGCTACTAATATATTGGCGCGATCTTTCTTCACCGCTGTAGCTGCTTCCGGGCGGTTTACATCAATACCCGCTTCTTTTACAAAAGAAGCCGTCACAATAAAGAAAATAAGCATGATGAAAACAACGTCCAGCATAGGCGTCATGTCAATTGCGGCTTCTTCGTCATCCATCATGTTTTGAAAATGTTGTTTCATAGTTTTCTCTTAATCTTGTCTACATTCAGTACTTAACGATGGCGTTCCATCATTAAAGCATCTTCTAATTTGGCTCGCTCTGACTTGGTGGTACGTGACAACCAGCTCGAAGCAAAGACTCCAGATAACGCGCCTACCATGCCAGCCATAGTTGGAATGGTTGCCTTAGATACACCTGATGCCATCGAACGTGCATTACCCGAACCAGAAATAGCCATAACATCAAACACTTCAATCATGCCGGTCACTGTGCCCATCAAACCCAATAAAGGACATAAGGCAACAAGTGATTGAATAATCGGTATACCTGCACCTAACTTAAGTGACACTCTAGAAATCATTGCTTGGCGAACTTGCTCGGCATTCCAAGACGAACGTTCGGCTCTAGCTTTCCATTTAGCAATAATCGCTTTTTTGTATTGTTTGTGTGTAACAAACACGTACATAGCTCTTTCTAAAATCATCAACCACATCACAAAAATAAGCGCGCCGATAACCAGTAGGACTTGCCCACCGGTCTCGGTAAAATCTCGAATGGTCTCTAATACTTCAATCATGACGTTGCTTACGCTTTAGTTTTGCTAGATTGAGGGTTTGAATTTTGCGCTTCAGCACGTTCAGCGATAACACCTGCTGCTTGCTCTTGTAAAACAAATACAATGTTCTTACTACGAGTGTTAAGCATGGCGTAAAGTAATGTCATTGGAATAGCTACCACCAAACCAAGTACTGTGGTAACAAGTGCAGTTGAAATACCGCCAGCCATCAATTTAGGGTCACCTGTTCCAAACAAAGTAATCGCTTGGAAAGTATTAATCATCCCAGATACTGTACCTAATAGACCCATTAGAGGAGCTACCACAGACATCACTTTGATAATTTGCAAGAAGCGACCTAACTTAGGCACTTCACCTAAAATGGCTTCGGTTAAATGTAACTCAAGGGCTTCTGTATCTGCTTCTGGGTAATCATCACGGGCTTTCATCACACGGCCTAGTGAATTGTTAGTTTTGAATGTCGTCGATTTTAATTGACGGCTAACTTTAGCACCTTCAATACCCAACACGATGAAACGCCATAGAGCAATTAACAAACCAACTGCACCGACAGACAAAATGATGTAACCAACCGTACCACCTTGTTCAACACGCTCTTTTAAACTTGGAGCTTGAACCAACAACTTAAGAATCGAACCACCGGTTGGATCTAAGCCAAACTCCACCATGTCACCAGAAGATTGTTGTAAAGAGGCTGCGCTCTCACCGTACCGGCCAGCAGGTTGACGAATTAACTCAGCAACTGAACCAGTAGTACCGTTGTAATCAAGGTATTTACCATCGGCAGCTAAAGCAAATGGCCCAACTCGTAGCACTTCTTTGCTGACTTTATTGCCACCAGCTTCTATTACATCTGTAGTGAACTTAGTGACTTTTCCTGATTCAGTCATTTCACGTTGCATTTCAAACCATACACGCTCAATTTCTTCAATAGACGCAAGCTTAGAACTGGCTCCCATTGATTGGGCTAATTCATCCAAAAATTCAGCGCGACCAGGAATTTGTGCCGAAATAATAGAATTTTGAAATTTACTCTTTGTATCACCCGATACTTGTTGTAACACGCCAAACAATTCTTTTAATGAACCTAAACGTTTGTTCATCGCTTCATTTAAGTCAGCCAATTTAAATTCATTTTCTTCAAATTGGGTTTCTAATCTTTCAGATAAAGCTAGAGCAGCATTACGCGTCTGTTTTGCCTGACTTAACATGGCATCTTGCTCAGAACGCTTTTGTGAAAACTCGACTTCACGTTGAGTATTTTGTTGGTTCTGGGCAAACTTCCCTTGCTCTAATTGTTGTAATAAAGCATCTAGATCAAGTGCTTTGTCATCATTAGCATGAGTAAAAGTCGTCACAACGCTAAGGACACAAATTAACAGTAGGTTTTTATTCAATAATTTCATTTTCATCAAGCCTTAGTCTGTCATCGCTACAGGTAGCATAAGTAGGTCTGGAGCCAGTTGTTTCTTGGCCATACGTAAACCTTTAGTAACTTGAGTACGGTAACTAGAATCAAGTGCTTGCCACTTACCGGTTTTCTTATTCCAAGAGCCTTGTAAACTGGCGTCACGGGTTTGATAGATTAATGCAGTACGGCCTACACGCAGAAAGTCAACATCACGCTCTTGACCGTCAATAATATGTAATCCGCTATACGCTTCTAAAGTGCGTCCGTAGTCCATTTCTACTTGATAAGCTTCCATTACACGGCGAAACTTTTCTGATGGAGCGATGTCCGCTCTGTCCATCATTATTTTCAACTCGTCGACACGCTTAGTTCTTTCTTTTGGTAAAAAAGGCACGTCTAAACTAACAAATTGCTCAAGACCTGTGATCATACGCAACATTAGTGGTGTGATTTGGCGTTCAATAACACTCACATCATCAATGGCTGCGTTTAAATCCGCCATTTCTTGCATTTGATTTTTTATTTGTTTAGATAACTGACCGTTATATACGTCTAAGCCAGTTGTTTCTTTATTCACAGCCTTAAATTGCTGTAACTTTGTACCAATCTGGTCAGTAATTTTATTGATTTTTTCTTGAGACTTAGCAGCTGATTGATTAATTTCAGTCGCTTTTTTAACCGCTGGCTCTAGGAACTTTTCTTCCTGAGCAAGACCGTTTGTCGCTGCAAATATTGTTATTAATGCAGCAGATACTTTCGCCAATGCGGTAGGTACCCTGGTTAATTGTTTCATGCTTCAAACCCTAAAAATTGTCAATCAGTGGTTTACTGATTATTCAAAACTGGGAGCAGGATAAGCACTTTGTGTGACAGAAATATTACAATCACATGACAGTAAAATGACAGCAGAGTCATAATTAAAAAATGCCAAATTTAGCAGGCACTTAGACAACTAGCCTTGATAAATTAAACACCAACAAGATTGCATTTATATGACACAAATATAATATTTACAGGGGGGAATTTGCACACGGGAAGTTTTCTATACAAACAAAGCAAACACTTGGTTTGTTTATGAGCGACACTCACTTTATTCACTTCGTTTACCTATGCGCTTTGCTTACCAAGCATTCACTGCGTTCACCTTATGGCTTCGCCACTTTATACGCTTTGCGTATTGTCATCCATGACGTTTTTAACTCGAATCCCTTCGAGCTAGTGACTCTTTTTACAACAGCAAAAAAAGAGTCACCAGAAAAATGCCGCGCTCCGATCAAATTCCTGATCCATCAAATCATTGGCTCTTGTGTCGAAACGGCAATAAGCCGCTCCCAGCTATAAAAGATTGCCTTGTCCGAACGTCCATGTTCGGACATTCGACAAGCCAACAATTTAACGGGGAATTTGTAGTCGCGTAACAATCAAAAGCATGGCGTAGCCACTAAGAAAAACAATTTAACGCCGCGTTAAACGGCAAAGTAAAAAAGTCGTCGGTGTGTATCGGAGCGAAACCGAGCCAACTTTTACTTGTCCGCTTTTTGAACGCCTTGGATATTTTATTTCATCACTTTGTAGTTTGATGTTAGGAGAAAACCACATGCGTAGATTGCCATGGATAGTAAAAGCAAAATTGAACTAAAAACTGAAAAGTATTTGTAAGCAGATATAACTCCAATTACGGGAATAATAAATACAGACGGGAAAGCTATGAGCATTACTGAAACCAGAATCGTTGTGCGCCAATGTCCCTTGGCAAATACTTTAGAATTTTGTACGAAATTAAAGTAATTCGGATACGACAATCTCCAAATGTCCTCTCCAGTTAATTTTAACTCG
>NZ_JBPOFP010000033.1:0-43574 GCF_051252315.1 Paraglaciecola sp.
AAGCAATACTGCCTAATTCAAAATTGGCTGCTGTGTTGCAAATTCCTGATAACCAAGCATGTATTAAAGTCTCAAGAAAAATTAGTTCTAATAAAGGGATCGTGAGTTACGCTAGGCTATACCATGCTGGAAATAGATTTCAATTCGGAGATTTAATCGAGGGTTAATATTTGAAACAGCCGCTTATTTTTATTCTAAATAAGCGGCGTATGTTGAGGACTTTATTATAAAATAAAGCGACTCAAATCTTCATCTTCTACAAGCATGTCTAGATGGGAATTAACATACTCGGCGTTCACTTCTAACGTTTCTCCTGCCTTTTCAGAAGCGTCATATGAAATTTCTTCCATTAACTTTTCCATCACAGTGTGTAAACGTCTAGCGCCAATATTTTCTGTGCGTTCATTGACTTGCCAAGCAGCGTTTGCAATACGCTCAATACCATCTTGCGTAAAGCTCACTGACACCCCTTCGGTTTTGAGTAGCGCAACGTATTGTTCAGTTAAAGATGCATTTGGCTCAGTTAATATTCTGACAAAATCATGAGCGGTTAATGCTTCAAGTTCCACACGAATAGGTAAACGACCTTGTAATTCTGGGATCAAGTCAGAAGGTTTACTCATCTGGAAGGCGCCTGAAGCGACAAACAAAATATGATCAGTTTTTACCATGCCGTGTTTGGTTGATACTGTTGAACCCTCAACTAGTGGTAATAAGTCTCTTTGAACGCCTTCTCGAGAAACATCGCCACCACTTGTGTTGCCTTCGCGCTTACAGATTTTGTCGATTTCATCAATGAAGACAATGCCATTTTGTTCTAATGATTCTATAGCTGTGGCCTTTAAATCTTCTTGATTGACAAGTTTTGCTGCTTCTTCATCAACCAACAATTTAACAGCATCTTTTACTTTTAGCTTTTTCTTCTTCTTTTCTTTACCTGATAAGTTTTGAAACATACCTTGTAGCTGATTTGTCATTTCTTCCATACCAGGAGGAGCCATGATTTCCACACCTACTTGAGGTGCAGCTACATCTAATTCAATTTCTTTATCGTCTAGTTTACCTTCTCGTAATTTCTTACGAAAAATTTGTCTAGTCCCGCTGTCTTGAGCTTCTTCTTTCTCTCCAAAAGCGTTTTCTGGTGGAGGTAATAAAGCATCCAATATTCTTTCTTCTGCCGCTTCTTCCGCTCTAAATTTAACCTTGCTTGTGGCTTGTTCTTTAGTCATCTTTACGGCAATGTCGGCTAAGTCGCGAATAATCGTTTCGACTTCTTTTCCCACATAACCTACCTCAGTAAATTTAGTGGCTTCGACTTTGATGAAAGGTGCGTTGGCAAGCTTAGCTAAGCGGCGAGCGATTTCGGTTTTACCTACGCCTGTTGGACCTATCATCAATATATTTTTAGGTGTTACTTCTTGACGCAATTCAGGTTCCAGTTGCATTCTACGCCAGCGATTTCTAAGTGCTATAGAGACAGCTCTTTTGGCATCTTGTTGACCAATGATATGGCTATCTAATTCGTGGACGATTTCTCTGGGGGTCATTTCTGACATATTTAAACCTTTTGTTTGGATTGCCAACTTTCGTAAATGCATAGTTGAGTTGGCTTAATAATTTTTTGTAAACGAATGTTAGTAATCAATTGTCTCGATAGTTTGACTGTGATTAGTAAATACACAAATATCACCAGCAATTGTCAGACTTTTTTCGGCAATTTCTTGAGCGGTTAACTCAGTATTATCTAATAAAGCCATAGCGGCAGATTGAGCAAAGTTACCACCAGAACCAATGGCAATTAAATCGTTTTCTGGCTGAACAACGTCACCGTTTCCAGTGATGATAAAAGACGCGGTTTCATCTGCAACGGCTAATAATGCTTCTAACTTCCTTAACATGCGGTCAGTACGCCAGTCTTTGGCCATTTCTACCGCAGCTCGGGTGAGGTTACCTTGATGAATTTCTAATTTTGATTCAAACCGTTCGAAAAGAGTAAATGCATCTGCTGTGCCACCGGCAAATCCAGCCAATACCTTGTTATTGTATAATCGGCGAACTTTCTTGGCGTTACCTTTCATTACGGTATTGCCTAACGAAACTTGTCCGTCTCCGGCGATTACAACTTGATTATTACGACGTACAGATACGATAGTAGTCACTAAAATTCCTTAAATTAAGACTGGGCAGCTTAGCTGCCAACTAGAGCGCAATTAGTTGTAAAAAACAAAGCGAAGTGCGCGTTATGACCTAGATCTGGGGAGCAAAGTGCCGTTTTCAAGGTGTAGCCTAATTTCATCGAAAATTTAGTGAGGAGCTCTGTTCGCTCCTCCGTATTACAAATTCCAGTTCCAAATTTTACAGCCGTTAATTTTAGCTCTTTGTAAGGTATGGCGATCTTTTTCAGCTAAACGTTTGTTCTGGTATGGGCCCAAAATCACTCGGTACCAGCGGCCACTTTTGGTTCTTACCTGCGCTTCTAAACCTTGAAATGCTATTCGAGCTTTTAGCTCTTGAGCTTGTGATTCTTTTCTAAACGAGCCACATTGCATTAATCTTAAGATGACGGGTTGATCTTGCTGCTTGCTTTCAATTTCGACGGTGAACTCAGGCAAACTTTTGATAAACTCCCATTCCTCTTCAGGAATATCTGGTAATTCATCTGCGGCTTTTGCAGAGGTTTGTGTTTGCGCAATAATCGCCTGTTCTGGAGCATTTTCTTTAAGGCTCCATAGAAAATAGCTAAATCCAGCGACTAAACCGCAAGTAATGATTAAGCGTATCCATGGGATCGAACGACTAGGCGGGGGAGGCGCCTGTTTTTTACTTCGCCCTCGGGCTACATAATCTTTTTGGGCCATTGTAAAAAGACTTCCAGTTACTACAAAATTTTAAGACGACAATCTTACCTTGGCTAAGTCTCGAGTAAATAACTATTTGTATGGTTTTGAGTTGTCTTTACAAAAATTACCGAAATTAAGAAAAATCTTGAGGATCGATATCAAGAGACCAACGTACTTTATTGGCTAAAAACAAAGTTTCTATCTTGTTTACTTCTTGGCCAAGGGCATATTGCAATGCACTGCGTTGATTGGCTTGTAGTAATAATTGCATTCGATATTGGCCCTGACGTTTTTCCATTAATGCTGGAATAGGGCCCAAGCACCAAACGTCTTGGTATTGGCTGAACAAATCAGCGATGTTTTGTAAAAATGCATGTGCATCTTTGGCATAGAGTGCTTGAGCCTTAAACAAGGCTTGAAAGGTGTAAGGTGGCAACTGCGCAGTTTTGCGCTCTAATAGTGCGTATTTAGCAAAGTGAGCGTAGCCATTGTTGATTAGATCTTGTAACAAAGGGTGACCAGGATCATGTGTTTGTAACCACATTTCACCGGGCTTTTCGGCTCTCCCCGCTCTTCCTGAGAGTTGAGTAATGAGTTGTGCCAGGTTTTCAGCAGCGCGAAAATCGGCACTAAACAAGGCTCCGTCTATATCTAAAATCAGCACTAATGTGACATTAGGGAAATGATGGCCTTTAGATAATATTTGGGTACCAATTAATATTTGATGTTCATTATTATTGATACTGTTAAGCATCTTATCTAACTTACTTTTGCCTCTGGCACTATCACTATCAATTCGAATATTGCTGTAATTAGGAAAATATTTGGTTAAACCAAGTTCTAGTTGCTCAGTTCCCACACCCATGGCATTTAATTCATTTGAATGGCACTGGTTGCATTGCTGTGGAATAGATCTAGCGCAACCGCAATGATGGCATTGCAACTTATTTAATTGGCTGTGTAAGGTAAAAGGTTTATTACAACGTGTACATTGTTCTACATAGCCACATTGGTGGCACATTAGTGCTGGAGCATAACCCCGCCTGTTGATAAACAACATGACTTGGCTGCCTTGTTCTAAATGTTGTTGAATGCGATCTAACATGCCTTGAGCAATGCCAAACTGTAAAGGTTGTTGGCGGATATCAAAAACTTGTTGGCTTGCTACAGAGGCATTACCAGCGCGTTGTTGAAGTATCAAATGATGATATTTGCCCGATACTGCATTGTTTAGGGTTTCTAGTGCGGGTGTAGCAGTTCCCAGCACGAGAGGAATGTTTTCAGCATGAGCTCGTACAACGGCTAAATCTCTTGCATGGTATCTCAATCCATCTTGTTGTTTATAGGATGCATCATGCTCTTCATCTACAATCAATAAACCGGGATTTTTCATTGGGGTAAATATGGCCGAACGAGTTCCTATGATTATTCCTAGTTCCCCATTTTTACTTTTTTGCCAAACTTGTAACCTTTCATTATTGGTTAACCCAGAGTGCAAAATACCCACATCAATCCCAAACCTATATTTAAACCTGTGAACAGTTTGTGGGGTGAGGCCAATTTCAGGTACTAAAATTAGAACCTGTTTACCTTGTTTTAAAACGGGCTCAATGGCTTGTAAATACACCTCAGTTTTACCACTGCCGGTTATGCCATCCAATAAAAAACAAGCGTATTGTGCTTGTTTAGCTTCAATACTACTAATTGCTATTGCTTGTTCCACATTGGCTACGGGTTTGTCTTGTAAAACAATATTGTCCAGCCAACTGGTGTCATGAGCACTTACCACAGATACCTCTGTAATGTACTCTTTTTGGGATAACGCTTTAATTGCTGAGGCGCTAAAGTCACTTATTACCTTAGACTTAGTTAACTTTGTTTTACGTAAGTTTTCTAATATGACTTGTTGCTTAGGCGCGCGGGATAGGGTGCCCAAATCCAGCGATTCTCCCGAGTCAGTTAAAGTAAAGTAAACAGTTGGTTTGGCTTCGCTTGATTCGCCTTTTCTAAGAGCTACTGGCATAGCACTTTGAACAACGTCACCAATTGGGTGTTTATAATACTGTGCTAACCAGGTACAAAGTTTATGTTGTATGGCGTCAAATATTGGTTCATCGTCAATAATGTCTTGGATTTTTTTTAACTTGTTTTCATCCCAATCAGAGGTTTGATTGATTTCCCATACCACCCCAATCAGTTTACGAGGACCAAATGAAACGCTCACCCTAGCACCAATTTTAGGGATTTTATCATCCGCCAAATAATCGAATAGCCGGCGTTTAGGGATGGGAAGAGCAACACTAATTATTGACATCGGGTGAGGAAAAACCTGTTTATTAAGCTGAAATTGGAGTAAATGGCGATAAAAACAACAAAACTCTTGATCGCCCAAGCACCATACATTAATATGCGCGCCACTTTGCGGCAAGCCACAAAGCTTTTTAATTTAATTTTCGTATGGTGTTCAACTTCGGGTTGAATAGCGATGCGGCCTGACGAATAAGGTAACCCATGAAACAAGATATCCATCCTGATTATCAAGAAATGTCTGCAAGCTGTTCTTGCGGAAATGTAATCAAAGTACGTTCTACTTTGAAAAAAGACATCAACTTAGACGTATGTTCTTCTTGCCACCCTTTCTATACTGGTAAGCAACGTAACGTTGACACTGGTGGTCGTGTTGATAAATTTAACAAACGTTTTGCTGGTCTTTCTAAGAAGTAATTCGATTTGTAGTCTGAAAAGACATCAAAAAGGCGCTAATTCAGCGCCTTTTTTTGTGGGAAAAAATAACCTGGCCAAAGTTTGATTTATTGGTTTCATTATCAGTACTCGTCACGGCAAACTTGTATCTATAGTTTCATTTACTTGTTTTCCACTCAACGCTTTATCAATAAAAAAATATATAAGGCGAGATCAATCAAAGCTTGATGTTGGTTATTGAAAGGTATTTGTGAATACTCGCTTTAAATAGTGCGGTGTTGAATAATTTAAGAACAGAAAACGATATAGCCCAGTTATCGAAGTACTGACACTATCTAAAATAACCTTGAAAAATGAGGTGAAATGGAAAGTTTGTGTTACAAACCTTATTTGTGTTGGTTCTTTTATGCCTTAGGAAAATCTTTACAATTACTATAAAAATCGGGTATTTAACTTGTAATGTAAGTACGATTATATATGCTAACAATCATTGTTGAAATGCGATTATGAAAACCCTGCTGCCATTGATTAATCATTCTATATATGATGCAAACCGCATTTGATATTTTTAATTTCTGGAGAGACGAATAGTCTTCTTTAATGAAATAATGGGTTGTAAAACTGGGGCATAATTCTTTTCTTATTTTATCAGCTGGTATTTTTAATTGTCAGTTGATGTCTAATGTTTTAAATAGAATGGACAGTATTTGTGTTAACTCTGCAGATTAAAAGTTATCAAAAGGATGATAGCCATCAACCAGTAACTAAAATGTTAGATACTGGAAAACTCTCTATTGGTCGTGATCCTTCAAATGATTGGAGTTTGTCTGATCCTGACCGTATCTTGTCAAAAATGCATTGTATGTTTGAAGCTCAAGGAAGCAGTTACGTGCTGACAGATAGCAGCACTAATGGTGTTTTTGTCAATGCTTCTACTCAAGCTTTAGGTCGGGGTAACACTGTTGTTATTCAAAATGGTGATAGTATTCGATTTGGTGATTATGAAGTTGCTGTGGTAGTTGAAAATAATATTCAAGAGCAGGCGCCAATCCAAACCCCGATTCCAGAAATGGTAGCACCAGATGTTCCCCCTCCACCGCCTCCTATTTCTGTTGAGCCTGACAGTAGTGATTGGAAATCAATGCTTGAACCTAGCGCGCCGCCGGCCGCTATACCAGAGCCGCAAATAAATGAGCAAGCCGTGGATGTACCAGATTTTGCTCAATCTCACTATGATGCACCATCTGTCGGATTTAGCATTCCTGATGATTGGGGGAGTGATGATGTTAGTGATCCAATACCAGTACAAAATGAAGGCGTAACACCACAACAGGCTCAAGAGCCATTGGTGCCCGATATGATTGCACCAACACCAACACCAACACCAACACCAACACCAACACCGTCACCAGAATATCGAGCTGATCCACCACCAGTCGCTAACCCTTATCCACAGCAAGCTAGTTCAAGTAGTACTAATTTAATGCAGGCTTTCCTTAATGGGGCTGGTCTTGATCCTCAACTACAATTGTCGGTTGATGAAGAACAATTGATGACTGAACTCGGTGGTTTGTTTAAAAATATAACCTCAGGGTTAATTGGTGTATTGGCCGCTCGAGGTGATATTAAAAGTGAGTTTCGATTGGCTCAAACCATGATCAGACCTACTGAAAATAACCCACTAAAATTCTCGTTAAATGTAGAAGAAGCCATGTTGGCTCTTATTAATAAGCGAGGTCATGGCTATATGACTGCGGAAGCCGCATTTGGTGAAGCGTTTGATGATATTAGAGCACATCAGGTTGCTGTACTTAGCGGTATGCAAAGTGCGTTAAAAGGCATCTTACAGCGTTTCGATCCTAGCCAAATAGATCATGCGGGCAAACAAGCGGGTGGCATGAAAAAAATCCTTGGTGGACAAAAAAGTAAGTTTTGGGATGAGTTTGTTGTTTTGTATAACAATATTCAGTCTGAGGCAGAAGAAGATTTTCAGAGTCTATTTGGTAGAGAGTTTGCTAAAGCTTACGACCAACAAATCCAAAAACAAAAAGATAATTAGTAGAACAAGCATACACAGTGTTTAAAAGAGGCTATAACTAGCAAGTATTATAAAAAGCAGGCTGAAAGGCCTTTAATGAATTCGTTATTATAGGGTAATTAAAGAATGCATTTATTAACACAAAAAATATCCAAGTATTGGAAGTCGTTTAGCTTAGGTTTCTTTGCCATTTTGTTAGTGAGTTGCGGAGCAACAACTAGTGCGGTAAAAGACGTATTTACTGTTATAACCAATGCAGAATTTTCTGTGATAACTTCAGATAACGTTAACCCCGATTTGAACGGCCGACCTTCTCCAATCTTATTCAGAGTCTACGAATTAAAATCTAATTCGGCGTTTGTTAATGCTGACTTTTTTGCTTTGTACGATACAGGGGCTGGTGAATTGGCTGCTGATTATGTATCTCACAAGGATTGGTTATTACAACCAGGCGAAACCTTAAAGACTGATAATCAATTGTCTGAGCAAACTCGTTATCTGGGAGTTATGGCTGCTTACCGAGATATTAATAATTCGGTTTGGCGACGTGTTATTGAAATCACACCTGATGAAGATCTTAAGCTGAATATCACGTTAAGTAACAATGAATTGAAAATAACGACTAAGTAAAGTCTTGTTTGACCCCCCAATTGACAACCATGAGATTGCGTAATGGCGAGTAATGATAGAGTAGTTTGGAGCGAAGGAATGTTTCTTCGTCCACAACATTTTCAACAACAAGACCGTTTTTTTAATAGTCGGATTAATACTTCAAGCCAAGGCTTGCAAAGTTACCGTTGGGGATTTAGTAAACTTGAGATAGACCAAGATCTGCTTAAGGTTGGGAAGTTAGCCTTACGTAAATGTCAGGGAATATTACCTGATGGTTTAGCCTTTAACATTGAAGATAAAGACCTCATTTTGGATTTGCCAGAGGGTACAAGAGAGCAATTTTTATATCTTTGTTTGCCTGTGTCTAAGTCTAGTACTTGCGAGTTTAGTGAATCTGAAGAAGACCAGCATGTAAGATATAGAGTGTCGAGTTCAAATGTAAAAGACAACACGGACCAAGCTGGGGAGCTTGCGCAGTTGCAAATTGGTACTGCACGTTTTGTTCTCATGTTAGAAAATGAAGAATTGGATGCATATCAATCTTTAGCTGTTGCTAGAATCGTAGAGGTAGGAGCAGACCGCAACGTTTTGGTTGATCAGGATTTTATTCCTCCTTCTCTTGCTTGTAACGAACAACCACTCTTAAGAGGTATGTTAGTTGAAGTTGAAGGCATGTTGCATCAACGTGCGCAAAGCTTAGCTGGAAATGTTTCGGGAACCGGGAGAAGTAGTACTGAGATATCTGCATTTTTGTTATTGCAGGCCATTAATAGAATTGAGCCCCTAATCCATCATTTAGTCAGCTTACCAGACTTACATCCAGAAGTGCTTTACCAACATTTCATTCAAATCGCCGGTGAACTCTCTACATTTACAAGCAAAGAAAGACGCCCTCCAATATTTTCAGAATACAAACAAGATGCTTTGAAAGAAACATTTGCACCAGTGATCCATGCATTACGTTCTGCAATGAGCACAGTGTTAGAGCAAGCGGCAACACAAATCGACTTATCTTCTCCGAATCAATATGGTATTCGTACCGCTATGATTGGCAACAAAGAAATGCTTAAGAAAGCTATGTTTGTTCTTGCCGTTCGGTCTGATATGCCTGATGAAACGTTGCGCTCTAGTTTACCTGGCCATTTAAAAGTGGGCGCCGTCGAAAAAATTGCGCAATTAATTAATAAAGCTTTACCAGGAGTGGGTGTTAATGCCCTACCTGCCGCTCCAAGACAAATACCATTCCATGCAGATACCACTTATTTTCAATTTGATGTCAGCAGTGCTGCTTGGCAAGATATTTTGGCAACCGGCAATCTAGCGATGCATATCGCAGGGCAATACCCAGGACTTGATATGACCTTTTGGGCTGTGAGGCAATAACCATGAGTAATGATGATTTAGATAGAACGGTAATTATGCCCTCACCGGGCAGACGTCGAGATAAAGACGCAGGAGCAGCTAATCCAACTCCTGCTCCAATGAGTGCACCTCCTGTATACGCTCCTCAGTCAGCACCTAAACCGACAGAAAGTGAAGAGCTTTCTTTAAAAATGGTGGGTAGTTCTGGGCAAAATCATCTTATTAATTCAGCGGCAATGATTTTTTCACTCGCAAGACAATTACGGAATACCGCGCAACATAGTGATATTGATGGTTTGTTGGGTCATGTAACCGGGTTAATGAAACACTATGAAAAAAATTGCATAAACCAAGGTGTAGCGCCAGATGTAGCCTATGAGTCACGTTATATTTTATGTGCTTTTATCGATGAAATGGTACTTAATACACCTTGGGGACATGGCAGTGTCTGGAGTTTGCGGAGTTTGCTGAGTGCATTACATAATGATACTTCAGGGGGCGAAAAATTTTTCCAAATGTTGGCTCAAAAATCTGATTTTTCTTCGCAAAATTTGGACATGTTAGAGCTAATGCACATCTGTTTATGTTTAGGGTTCCAAGGTAAGTTTGCTGTTCAAGATAATGGAAGGGCTGCACTAGAAAAAATTACTCACGGACTGTATCGAACTATTCGTGAAATAAAACCAGAACCCGAGCCAGAACTATCGTTGCATTGGCAGGGCGTCTCTGATGGTCGCCCCGCAGTTGCTAAATTAATTCCATGGTGGGTAGTTGGTGCCGTGTTAAGTGGAATTTTGGTATTAAGTTACATGGGCTTTTTCTTCAGTTTAAATGACCAATCAGATAACGCATTTACTGAAATAGGCAAGTTAGGTAGAGAAGTGCCTCAAATGGTTAAATCTAGGCAGGATAAACCATTTAAACCTTTAGTCGATCCGGCCGTTTCGAGTGTCGATATTCCACAACTTAGTCGTAAGTTGAGTGACTTTTTAAGTGAGGAAATTTCTCGAAATAAAATTACTGTCGAGCCGCAAGATTTTGGTGTGAAAATTGTTATTCATAATAAAGGATTGTTTGGTTCGGGTAGCGCAACTGTTTCGTCGTCACATGTTGATATGTTGCGAAAATTAGCAAACGTGCTTTTAGGTTTACCGGGACCTTTTATCGTTTCTGGCCATTCGGACAGCCAGAAAATCAGAACGTTGCGTTTTCCTTCTAATTGGCATTTGTCAGATGAGAGAGCAAAAGCCATCGTGAAAGTATTAATCAATGCTGGTATGGATAAAGACAAATTGGTCGCACAAGGAAAGGCTGACTCTAATCCAGTAGCCTCTAATGAAACTGCCGAGGGCAGAGAAAAAAATCGACGTATCGAGTTATACGTCAAGTCTTACTAATTTAGCTGTTACGGGAACATAAAAAAACATGGCAATTTTGAAAAAAATATTTGGTTTTTTTACCAATCGCTGGTTTTTGTCAGTTTTGGGTATCGTCTGTTTGTGCCTGTTTATTTGGTACATAGGGCAGTTATTATCTTTTGGCAGCTGGATGCCATTAGGCGACCCTACGGTACGTATTATTTTTATTATTTTGGTTATTTTAACCTGGGCCGGAATCAATATTTATAAAGTCGTAAAACAGAAACGAACGAACCAAAATATCATCGATAACCTGACAGGAACGTCACCCAAAACTGACTATGCTCAATCTGCTTCTGAAGAAGAAGTTTCAGTACTACAAGACCGTTTTCAGCAAGCCTTACAGACCCTCAAAAAATTAAAGTTAGGCGGTAAAGGCAATCGTAAATACCTTTATCAACTGCCTTGGTATGTGATTATTGGACCACCTGGTGCAGGAAAAACCACTGCTTTACAAAACTCTGGATTAAATTTTCCATTACAAGAAGGGTTTGGCTCAGAACCAGTGAAAGGAGTGGGCGGCACACGTAACTGTGATTGGTGGTTTACCAATGAGGCGGTTATGTTAGATACCGCTGGCCGTTATACCACGCAAGACAGTGATGAACTGGTTGATCGCGAAGCGTGGACTGGATTTTTATCTTTATTAAAAAACTACCGAGGTCGTAGGCCTCTAGATGGTGTGATAGTAGCGTTTAGTATCACAGATTTAATTGGTCAAAGTGCAGAAACCAGAAAGTTACACGCATTAGCAGTACGCAAACGCTTAGGCGAGTTAAGTGAATCCCTCAAGGTTCAGGTTCCCGTTTATGTGGTATTTACTAAGATGGATCTATTGGAAGGGTTTAGCGCATTTTTTGACGACTTAGGTAAGAAAGAACGTGAACAGATTTGGGGAACAACCTTTTCTCTGGAAGTGTCAGATAAGGCAGACAAACTAGTAGAGACATTTGATGCCGAGTTTGACGCCTTAATTTCCCGCTTAGATGCAAAATTATTAGGACGTATTCAATCAGAACATGATGTCAATAGACGCGCGCTCTTACAAGGCTTCCCAGAACAAATTGCTTCCCTTAAAGGTGCTATGCACGATTTTGTAGGTGAAATATTTGCGCCTACACTTTATGAAGAAAAAAGTTTATTAAGAGGAGTGTATTTCTCTAGTGGTACCCAAGAAGGTACGCCAATTGATAGGCTAATAGGTACCGTCTCGCGTGCCTTTGGATTGAGCCAGCAAGCCATGCCTTCTTATAGCGGACCTGGACGTAGTTACTTTCTAACCAACTTATTGAAACATGTCATATTTAAAGAAGCAGGACTGGTTACGGAAACAGGGTTCTTTGCTAAACATCGCCCGGTAATTGAGCGTTTTGGTTATGCCGGTGCTGCGATAGTTACTGTGCTAATCATTCTGGGCTGGGTAACAAGTTATAATCGCAATCAAACGTACATTGCCGACGTTGAACAAAATATTTCCACTTATGAAAATGTCTCGCAAAACCTAGTTGATAGTGGCGGTGAAATCACTGAAATTTTACCTTACTTAAATATGCTCAGAAACATTCCTGGTGGTTACGTAGATCTTGAAAACAGTCCTCCATTATTAACTAGTTTAGGCCTTTATCAAGGTGACAAAATTGGTCCTGTGGCGATAGACGCCTATAAGCGGGCTCTGAATAATGTGTTGCTACCAAGAGTCATAAAAAGACTCGAAAAACAACTGGCTGATAATAACAGAAGTAATCGAGGTGAGTTTTTATATGCAGCACTAAAAGTTTACCTAATGGTAGGTCATCCAGGTCGATATGACCCTGAAGAAGTGTCTATATGGGTGACAACCGATTGGGCAAACCAATTACCAGGTACAGCGAATGATAAAGTGCGTAAAGAAGTTGTGGGTCATCTCCAAGCATTATTAGCTGACGAGATCCAACCTGTGCCACTTCAAGCCAATTTAGTAGAAAAAGTGCGTTTTACTTTGGCTAAACAAAGTTTAGCTCAACGAGTATACGGTGAAATAAAGAGAAGCGATTTAGCCCGCGGAATCAATGAGTGGCGTTTAGTTGATAAAATTGGTGTAGATGCGGCTCGATACTTCCGCTTTAAAAGTGGCGCACAGATAAGCAAAGGGGTATCTGGTTTATTTACCTTGGCAGGTTATAAAGATGTGTTCTTAGAACAAGGACCTGATTTAGCGAAAGAAGCTGCGAAAGAAACTTGGGTACTTAGAGAGTCGAATAGAGAGGATTTGTCTGAAGAGCAAACTGAAGCACTATTTAATGATGTCGCTAAATTGTACTTCGCAGAATATATTCGAGTTTGGAATGCCTATTTGAAAGACGTTGATATTGAAAAGTTTACTTCTTTTGCTGATGGCGCTCAAAAAGTTAAAGATTTATCTGCTGATATGTCACCCATTAGAAGTTTGCTTGTGCATGTTGGAAAGGAAACGTTACTGGCTTCCTCTTCAGCAGACTTAATTGGAGCCACAGACGAAACGAGTCGGGTTAGCGACATAAAAAGCAAAGTCTCAGCACTTTTAGATACGGCTTCAGACGTAGCCATCATCAGCGATAGTGAAGATCCCTCAGCTGTAGTTGACAGAAATTTTGCTCGCTTGCATGAAATTCTCAGAGAGCGTGATGAGGTCGCCGCGCCTATTAAAGCAACGCTTTCCAATTTAAATGAATTATTTATCGCACTGAGTACAGTGGAAGCAACTATAAATGCTGGTACGTTAGGGATGAATACCGCGGATGCTAATTCGTCAATGCAAGGTGTTATCAGGCGTATTCAGTTAGAAGCGAATAGGCAGCCAGAACCACTCAGGCAGTGGCTATATAGCTTAGTGCGTGAAAGTAATATGGTTTATGTTCGTGATTCTCGCATGCGCTTTAATCAAGTCTGGCAATCTTCAGTTGCTAGCTTTTGCAGGCAGGCTATCGACAGTCGTTACCCTATATCTCCAAATAGCCCAGACGACATCAGTTTAAGTGACTTTAGCCGCTACTTTGGGCCTAACGGTTTATTAGATGAGTTTTTCAAAAATTATCTAGTTGGATTTGTAGATACAACAGTTAAACCATGGAAATTGGTGAATAACGCAGGCGCTAGGTTAGAAATTCCAGCTGAAATCGTTGCTTATTTTGAAAGAGCTAGTGATATCCGTCGAACGTTCTTTAGCAGTGGTTCGGGACAACCTCTATTTACATTCCGAATTACACCAAGAGAATTGGACCGTGGAGCCAAACAAAGTTTAATTGAATTGGGTGACCAACGTTTGGTTTATCGTCATGGACCTACTCCTAATGTACAAATGGTATGGCCTCCCAACGGTGGTTTAGCCAGAGCTAGATTTTCAATTCAAGTCTTAAATTCTGACAATACTGGAAGCTTTAGTACTGACGGACCTTGGGCTTGGTTTAGGCTGATAGATAAAGGTGTTATTAACCGTAATTCTACACGTGATAGTTTTACAGTGACGTACAAAGAGAAAGGTTTAGTCGCCTCATACGATCTTCATGCAGGAAGTGTAATTAACCCATTTATGGATGACGAAATTCGTATGATGAGTTGCCCAGAATCCTTATAAAAATAGGAAATAACTAAATGGCAGTTGGCTTTTATGGAAAAGTTCCTACTAAAGGGGATTTTGTCCAAAGACATCTAGACAGGAAATTCACTCAACATTGGGATAGTTGGTTACAAGCGTGTATGGAAAATAGTAAAGCTAAGCTTGGTGATAGATGGTTGCAAACCTATTTGGTTAGCCCAATTTGGCGCTTTGCATTCACTAAAGGCATTTTTTCAGAAAACAACATTGTAGGTGTCGTTATTCCAAGTGTAGATAGCGTTGGGAGACATTTCCCGTTTACATTAGCCGCTGAAGTCCCAGAGCAGATTAATTTGTACCAATTTGCGATTGAACAAGATAAGTGGTTCGAAAAGCTTGAGGATTTAGCATTATCGGGCTTAGAACAAGATTTTAATCTAGATGTGTTTGAATCAGAATTAGCTGCTAATCCAGCCCCGGTCATTATAACTCCAAATAAAAATATGCCGGCGACGGAAAGGCGAATCGGTTGGCAACATGGTGGCATAAATACTTACGATTTAGTTATTTCTGGTTTGTCGACAATGACCAAGGATAAGATGAATGATGATTGTATTTGGTGGACAGCTGGTTCAGATAATATCGAACCGACCTTTTTAAATTATGCGGGATTACCTCCTCAAGATGATTTTTGCAATTTCTTAAGTGGAGAATGGCAACATGGATGATGAACTGATGTTAAACCTTGGCGTCACTCCTATTAGTGAAGATGCGCCAACGGGTATCAACGCAAAATATGAAGCCGAGTACGAACAGTTAGTGGCTGAGTTAGGCAAGGCTGAGGCTCTTTCCGGAGATACCGTAGTTGACTGGAGTGTTGTAAGCGATTTATCCACTACTATTTTACAGCATAAATCTAAAGATATAGCGGTGGCTTGTTATTTGGCTCATGGTTTGTACAAAAGCCATAGTCTAGAAGGTTTAGGTACGGGTCTTAATATTATTAAAACCATGTTAGAGACCCACTTTGACAACTTATTTCCGCCAGTCAAACGTGCTAAAGCACGTTCAAACGCAATGTCTTGGCTAGCTGACAAAACAGAGCCTTTGGTTACCGCTTTAGAGCCAACGGTTAAGGACTTAGATTCTTTTGAAAATTGTCTTTCGCACTTGTTAGATATTCAGCAGGTGTGTGATGAGAAAATGGCCGGCAACGAGCCGGCTATTGGCACCCTTGTTAGAGCAATACGAGAATGGCGTAATCGATTAAAAGCCGAAGTTGAACAGCAGGCTAAAAAACAAGAAAAAGCCGCAGCTCCAGCCCCTGAAGTTAAAAAACCAGAAGCTAAGGCAGCTGCTCCATCAAGCCCTAAGGCCGCAGCTATTCCTATCGCTCCAGCAGCACCCGTAGGAGAGTTAGGGAGTGAGCAAGATGTTAAAGCGGCAATTAAATCGGTACAAGATGTTGGACGACAAGTTGCTCATTATAAAAGACGCAAAAATATTGGCGATCCAGGTGCATATAGTCTGCTGAGGTCAGTTATTTGGATGCAAGTTGAACGATTGCCTCCACACGAAAATGGCCAAACACCCTTGCCAGAAATGGATCCTGATAGACAAAAAATGATTCAAACTTTGTTGGACAATAAGTCATATAGCGAAGTGTTAGAGCATATAGAATTGGCGTTTTGTGATATGTTATTTTGGCTTAAGGGGCATTACCTAGCAGCTCAAGCTTTGCAGGGCCTAGGGCATACCGATGCGCAAAAAGCAGTGCAACAATCATTGGCTGCATTTTTGCAAAGGATGCCGGGTATTCTAGAGCTTAAATTTAGTTCAGGTAGTTTGTTTGCAGATGAAATGACGCGTATCTGGATTGACGAAGAAGTGCTTGGTAGTGCTGGTGGAGGCGGTGGTGCTGGTGGTTCTGAGCAAAGTCCTTGGACTGCAGGCCTACAAGAAGCTTTATCACTTGCAGGCAAAGGCAACTTTAAGCAAGGTTTAGATATTTTGCAGCAAGGCAAGGCTGGGACAGTTGATCAACGCTCAGCTTTTATGTGGCAAATAGCCAATGCACAGTACTTTGAAAAAACTGGTTATGTTAAGTTAGCTGTTCCATTATTAGAATATCTTTGGAAGCAGTTATTTAGCATCAAGCTAACAGATTGGGAAAACTCACCAATGTTGCAGATTGCCAAAAGTTTATCTGCTTGTTATAGCAATATAGATTTTGTAAAAGAAATGACCGAAGAGCGTGTTGCACGCGCTGCGGAATGTAAATCCACAATATATCGACTTGATGTTGATAGTGCGTTGTTATTGGAAGCTCAGCAGTGAGCTATAGCTGAGAATTAATATTAATAATTAAAGTAGAAGGGAAATACCATGGCTAAAGAAGGTTCAGTTGCCCCTAAAGAAAGGGTAAATATTAAGTACTCACCTGCAACAGGTGATGCACAAGAGGAAGTCGAACTTCCACTTAAAATGTTAATGATGGGGGATTACACTATGCGTAATGATGATACCCCTATTGAAGAGCGAGCGCCTATCAATGTTGATAAAGATAATTTCAACAAAGTAATGGAAGGTCAAAAGTTGTCACTAGATGTATTAGTTGATAACAAGTTAACTGAAGAAGAAGGCGCTGAATTAGCGTTGAATTTGAAGTTCGATACTTTGAAAGATTTCGAACCAGAAAATGTAGTTAAACAAGTGCCTGAGCTTAATCAGATGTTAGAACTCCGTGAAGCGTTAACCGCACTTAAGGGTCCTCTTGGTAATGTACCTGCATTTCGTAAGAAGTTACAAGAAGCTCTCACAGACGACGAAGCACGAGAGAAATTGTTGGCTGAACTTAACCTAAATGCTGGGGGGGAAGATAGTTAATACATTGTTTTTTAATGTTGTAGTTAACTATTTTAATCGGGAGAAATATTATGTCTGATACTAAAGAAAGTGCAAAACAAGCAGAAGCGGTCGAACTTGAAGGTGATTTGTTAAGTCAAATTATGACTGAAACGCGGATTAAACCTTCAGATGAAGGTTATTCAGTTGCTAAAAAGGGTGTAGAAGCACTCATAGCTGAAATGCTTGCACCTAATAATCAAGGTGAAAAAGTAAATAAAGCTATCGTTGACCAAATGATATCGTCATTAGACGAAAAGTTAAGCGTACAAGTGGATGAAATCTTACACCATAAAGATGTTCAGAAACTGGAATCTGCATGGCGCGGATTAAAGTATGTAGTAGATAAAACCAATTTCCGTGAAAACATTAAATTGGAACTACTCAGCGTAAGTAAAGATGAGTTACTAGAAGATTTTGAAGACAGCCCTGAGGTTGTTAAATCTGGACTGTATCAACATTGTTAT
Source organism: Paraglaciecola sp. (assembly GCF_051252315.1). Lineage (GTDB taxonomy): Bacteria > Pseudomonadota > Gammaproteobacteria > Enterobacterales > Alteromonadaceae > Paraglaciecola. The sequence continues at coordinate 17,898 of NZ_JBPOFP010000033.1, forward strand.
ATCTCTGAATATGGTCAATTTGGTGGTAACCCAATTGGCGCTATGATCGCAAATTATGATTTTGGTCCAGGACCGCAAGATATCCAATTGCTTCAGTACACTGCAAGTGTTGCTGCTATGTCTCATGCTCCTTTCATTGCGGCTGCAGGCTCTCAATTCTTTGGTATTGATGATTACCAAGAACTACCTGGTCTTAAAGATTTAGACAGTCTTTTCGAAGGTCCACAGTATACTAAGTGGAAAGGTTTCAGAGAAAGTGAAGATGCGCGATATGTTGGTCTAACAGCTCCTCGTTTCTTATTACGTTTACCTTATGGTGAAGAGAGTAATCCAGTTAAAGCGTTTAATTATGAAGAGAATGTTAGAGATAAACATGATGCTTATCTTTGGGGGAATGCTTCATTTGCCTTTGCTACACGTTTAGCGGATAGTTTTGCCAAATATCGCTGGTGTCCAAATATTATCGGTCCACAAAGTGGCGGTGCAGTAGAAGACTTACCTTTGCATACATATGATTCAATGGGTGACATCGAAACTAAAATTCCAACGGAAGTATTAGTTTCAGATCGCCGTGAATATGAGATGTCTGAACAAGGCTTTATCTCATTAACTATGCGTAAAGGTTCTGACCAAGCAGCATTCTTTGCCGCAAACTCATGTCAAAAACCTAAGTTCTTTGGTAACAGCGAAGAAGGTAAAGCTGCTGAAACCAACTACAAACTTGGCGCGCAACTACCTTATTTGTTTGTAACCTGTCGTTTGGCTCATTACATCAAAGTGCTTCAACGTGAACAAATTGGTAGTTGGAAAGAGAAAAGCGATCTTAACCGAGAGCTAAATACTTGGATTAAGCAGTTTGTATCTGATCAAGATAATCCATCTGCTGAAGTACGTGGTCGTCGACCTTTACGTGCTGCAAGTATTGAGGTTAATGATGTAGATGGCGATCCAGGTTGGTACAAAGTATCAATGTCAGTACGTCCTCACTTCAAGTATATGGGCGCAAGTTTCGACCTTTCTTTGGTTGGTAAGCTTGATAAGTCTTAAGGGATTAAATCATGACGGGTAAGACTCTTTGTCAGGTATCTTATGATAAATGAAAAGAGCTTACTCGAAAGGATTGACGATCCAGATTTTGCTAATAACCGTTCCTTAGAAGTTGATGTTGGCAAGGCGTCCGAGTCAATCATTGTGCATTTACGCAATATGTTCAATGTTCGACAAGGAAGTGTCATGACACTCGATGACTATGGTATGCCGGATTTTAATGACTTGGTTGCTGAGTTTCCTAATGCAATCAAAGTTATTCGGTCGGTTATTAGGGATATCATTCGCAAATATGAACCTAGATTGAAAGAGGTATCCGTGCAGCACGTTGCTGACTCAGACCATCCTCTTGAATTGTATTTCCAGATTAAAGCTAAAATACAATCAGATGACCAAGATATCGCGTTAACTTTTGAAACTATTGTTGGTGATAGTGGCAAAGTTCGGATAAGGAATTAGCCTTGAGCTTTAACAAATATTTTCAGGACGAATTGACCTACTTACGTGAATTAGGTAAAGAATTCAGTGAGGCAAATCCGCAGTTAGCGCCATTTTTAAGTGAACGTGGCAGTGATCCTGATGTAGAGAGATTGCTCGAAGGGTTTGCATTTTTATCAGGTCGTCTAACTCAGCGTTTAAATGATCAAGTACCAGAACTTACACATGGCATGATCGAGATGATGTGGCCGCATTATCTGCGCCCTATGCCCAGTATGTCGCTAATTGAATTTAAACCTTTACCTAATGTTTTAGACGGTATCCGCACAATTAAACGAGGTGTGGAGTTAGATAGTAAACCCGTGGAAGGCACACCTTGTCGATTTAGAACTTGCTACGATGTTGATATGATGCCGATGACTGTGGGCAAAGTGCAGCTGAAGCAAGACCTAAAAAGTTCGAAGTTGGCTCTGACCTTTAATTTACAACAAGGCACAAGTTTATCTCAGTTAAAACCCGAGAAAATAAGGTTATTTATTAATGCAGATCCTGTCATATCACAGACTTTGTACTTGTGGATGCAGCGCTATTTAAGTAAAACCACTATTTCTACAACCGGTGATAATGTCCAGTTACCGCCTAATTCGATAAAACCGGTAGGATTTGGGAGTGACGAATCTCTATTTGATTATTCTGACAATGTGTTTGAAGGTTATCGATTACTTCAAGATTATTTTGTATTACCAGAAAAATTCCTATTTATTGATATCGCCAATATTAAAGATGTGAATAATGTAGGCAGCGAATTCACTGTTGAACTAACGTTTGAACGAGCAATGGACGAACATATTCGGGTTAACCCCAATATGTTTAAGTTACATGTCACACCCGCTACTAATTTGTTTGACCGTGATGCCGATCCTATCCGTATTGATCACCAAAGTATGGAATATCGTATTCGACCGTCGGGCCGTAATTCCAGCCATTTCGATATATTTTCTATTGATAAAGTTGAAAGTCGTTCTCAAGGCATGACAAATAATCGTATTTATAGTCCTGCAGCATCATTTGAACATGTCGATAATAACAAAAACATCATAGGCCACTATCAAAAGCGCCTTAAGTCGTCGACAGTTAATCGTGGATTTGAAACCTACATCGCATTTGGTGGGCAAAAACACGTGTCTCAAAAGCTATCTAAAGAAACGGTTTCTTTAGAATTAACCTGTACTAACCGCCAACTGCCAGAAAAATTAAAAGCCGGTGATATCTGTGTGCCTACGGCAACTTCTCCTGAATTTGTGACCTTTACAAATATTACTTCGCCAACTGCACCTGTTTATCCAGTGCTAGGTGAAGGTTTGCAATGGCAGTTAATTTCAAACATGTCATTGAGTTATAGCACGTTAACAAATCCAGATATGTTACGAAAAGTAATCGCAGCATATGATTTTAAAGCATTGACGGACAGAACCGCAGAAAGGCAGCTCAATTTAAAATTAGAGGGTATAAAGGATATCAAGGTAGAGAGTGGGGACAGGTTAATTAAAGGCCACCCAATTCGAGGATTGAATATTCAAATGCTTCTAAAAGAAAGTAACTTTACATCCGAGGGTGATATGTACTTGTTTGCCAGTGTAATAAACGAATTTTTTAGTTTATACGCCAGCATCAATTCTTATCATCAATTAACAGTTATAGGCGAAGAACGTGGAGAACACTATCAATGGCCGCTCAAAATGAGCCTGCAGCCTATCCTGTAATAGAGGATCTGCAGAAATACCCTCAGCGATTTAGTTTTTACCAAGCAATACGCTTAATGGAAGTTTATGTCCATGGCGAGCGCGTGGCTGAGGATAAAATTGGCATTGGTTTTAACGGACCTATTAATTTAGAAGCCGTGCGTGTTAGACCTCATGCAAGCCTTGGTTTTTCCGCGGCGGACATTAAAAAAATTACAATGCTCGAGTCTGAAGACAGTATTAAGTTTCAGATGGAAGTTACTTTTATGGGGCTGTATGGCACGGTTTCACCCCTGCCAGCTTTCTATACTGAAGACATTATCATGGATTCAGATGGCGAAAGTAATCGCAGAGATTTCCTTGATCTATTTCATCATAGAGCTATCTCACTGCACTATAGAACACTCGATAAATATCAACTCTTTAATCACCTAAAGCCAGAGTTAGATGACCATGTTTCCAATTGGTTATTCTCATTAATGGGATTGCGTGGTGTGATGAGTTTGGACCAGTTACCCCTTAAACGTCCGCACCGATTGTTAGCTAACCTAGGTTTGTTAACTATGCGCAGTCGTTCTGGTGCCATGATGAGCCACATGATTTCACATTATTTTGGTCAGATACCTGTGCGTGTTGAGGAGTTTATTGAGCGACAAGTCAATATTACTGAAGAACAGCATGTTTTTTTAGGAAAACAGCAATCTACTCTCGGTATGGATATGACGATAGGCAGCAAATTAAATGAACGGGCTGGAAAGTTTAGAGTGTGGCTTGGTCCACTTTCTTTTGAGCGGTTTAATGCATTTTTGCCCACAGAAGACGACTTTGAAGAACTTGTTACACTCATTAAGTTTTTACTACAGGACCCTCTGTCTTTCGACATAGGGTTGATATTACAAGAACAAGATATCCACCTTTTAGGACTAAAAAAAGCATCTACGAACAAACTGGGTTGGTCGAGTTGGCTTGGCAGACCGCCAGCAGGAAACAAGCACATTATTATCGGTAGGAATATTACCTAAGCAGTTACCGACATTCTCAAACACTTAAAATAAGAGACACGTTATGTTGAATATAGATTTGAAACCGTTAATCACAAAATTGAATGGATACACAAAAAGGTCATTGGAAGCCGCTGCAGGAATTTGTGTTTCTAGGGGGCATTATGAAGTTTCAATAGAGCATGTCTTGTTGGCCTTGGTCGAAGATGCCAGTAAAGATTTCCAAGCTATTTTATATCACTACGATATTAACATTTCCCGCATGCAAAAAGCATTGCAACAATCTGTAGATGACCTAAAAGGTGGAAATCCTGGTAAACCGGTATTTTCTTCATTGCTAATTGAATGGATACAAGAATCGTGGGTGTTGGCCTCATTAGAATTTGGACACGGTAATATCCGTTCGGGCACACTCATATCAGTATTATTAGCCAATAAACGTCGTTATGGATTTGGCGATTATATGGATGTGTTAGATGGGATATCGGCTGACGACTTACGTAATCAGTTTAGTGAAATCGTGGAAAGTTCAACTGAAACTTCTGCGGCTTCAGTCGGCGCTTCTACCGGAGATGCGACAGCAGAGTCTGCTGTTGATAGCGAAGATTCGGCGCTCGCTAAATTTGCGCATAATTTTACAGCTGCAGCGCGTAACGGAGAAATTGATCCTGTATTTTGTCGTGACAACGAAATTCGTCAAATGGTGGATATTCTTGGTCGTAGACGTAAAAACAATCCAATTGTTGTTGGTGAAGCTGGTGTGGGTAAAAGTGCAGTTGTCGAAGGTTTGGCGTTAAAAATTGCCGATGGTGATGTACCAGACTTCCTTAAAGAAGTTGAACTTGTCGCTCTAGATTTACAATTACTTCAAGCAGGTGCAAGTGTTAAAGGTGAATTTGAGAATCGCTTAAAACAAGTGATGGAAGAAGTGAAATCATCACCTAAACCAATCATATTGTTTATTGACGAAGTGCATACCTTAATCGGTGCTGGTGGAGCAGCTGGTACAGGAGATGCGGCTAATATTCTTAAACCAGCATTGGCGCGCGGAGAAATGCGCACCATTGCAGCAACCACCTATTCTGAGTACAAAAAATATATTGATAAAGATCCTGCCCTTGCTCGTCGTTTTCAAATGGTTAAACTCGACGAACCGTCAGCAGACCAAGCCATCACCATTCTTAGAGGCCTGAAAGGCATTTACGAAAAAGCCCATGATGTATATGTACGTGATGATGCTGTGGAAGCAGCGGCTCATATGTCGGCTCGTTATATTTCAGGACGCCAACTGCCAGACAAAGCCGTAGATGTTCTAGATACCGCTAGTGCCAGAGTTAAGTTGAGCTTATCTTCTAAACCAGCAGCAATCGAAGATATGGAACAGCGAATTGCCTTGCTTGAACGACAGCGTGATGCAGTGAATCGTGATGTGCAAAGTGGTGTGATTGAAGACTCAGGTGTCATCGCTGAACTTGATGCAGAAGTGGCTGAAATTAAGACTAATCTCGAAGCCACCACCACTAAATGGTTAGAAGAACAAAAGCTTGCTCTTGAAGTATTAACCTTGCGTACATCGCTAAAAGAAGCCAAAGAAGAAGAGGCTGATACAAGTTCAATTCTTAAAGAGATGGAAGAAAAAGTAGCTGAATTAGAAACACTGCAGCAAGACAAAAAGTTAGTTCACTACGAAACGAGTCCAGAAACCGTTGCGCAGGTTATCTCTGATTGGACAGGTGTGCCTTTAGGCAGCATGGTGAAAAATGAGTCGAAAAGTATTTTGGAATTTGCCGGTAAAATGATGAACCGAGTTAAAGGACAAGATCACGCCATTAATTCTCTAGATGAAGGAGTGCGCTCAGCTAAAGCGGGTATGCAAAACCCTGAAGCGCCACTAGGAGTCTTTCTGTTTGTCGGACCAAGTGGTGTAGGTAAAACTGAAATGGCACTTGCTATAGCCGACCAATTATTTGGTGGTGAACGTTTCATGACAACCATTAATATGTCTGAGTTTCAGGAGAAACATAGTGTGTCTCGTTTAATCGGTTCGCCTCCTGGTTATGTTGGTTTTGGTGAAGGGGGAATGTTAACCGAAGCCGTTAGACAAAGACCATACTCAGTGGTGTTGTTAGATGAAGTGGAAAAAGCTGATTTAGAAGTAATGAATTTGTTTTATCAAGTATTTGATAAAGGTGTACTGTCAGACAGTGAAGGGCGTGTGGTTGATTTCCGTAATACCATAGTCATCTTAACCAGTAACTTAGCCACTGACGTGATTACTCAAATGGGAGCTGGGGCTGAAAGACCGCCAGTTGACGTTTTATCGAACGCTATTCGACCTATATTAAGTAATCATTTTAAACCTGCACTATTGGCTAGAATGCAAGTGGTGCCATTCTTCCCATTGGTGGGTGATGTGCTAAAAGACATCGTTGAACTTAAACTAAACAAAGTAGTGAAACGTTTACGTAGTAGTCAAGACATGGAATTGACATACCATGCCGACGTTATTACGCAAATAGCAGATCGTTGCAAAGAAGTAGAAACAGGTGCTAGGAATATCGACCACATTGTAAATCGAACGCTTTTACCTCAAATTTCAACGCAAATTCTTGAAAGAATGAATGACGAAGTGCAACCTACAAAACTTGAAATTGGTATTAGTAAGGAAGGTGAGTTTACTTATATTTTTTCGTAAGTATAAGTAGTCACCCTTGACGTTACCCGCGGTGAGTCAATATAAAACTGTGATAAGGAATCCAAGTTGAGTACTCATGTTATCAGATCATAAAAACCCAGTGGCAATGGTGGAAGACCTATTAAGGGTCACCACCATGCTTGCTACTGAGCATGATACCAATCGATTATTTTCGTTGATTGTTGAGTCCGCGTGTAAGTTGACGGGGGCACAGGTAGGTCGCATTTTCATTTTGGATAAAACCAAGCGTTACTTGTATCAATCTGTAAGCCAAAATTCAGCTTTAGAACAAGAGTACCAAAGTTTAAAACCCGTAGAATTGTTTAGCCATAGGCGACGTAACATCGAAGATGTAATTGCTTATTGTGCCTTCAGCGGTAACATTGTGAATATTGATGATGCCTACCAATATAGCGGCTTCGAATTGGCTGGCTATTATGATTACGACAAAGCCAATAGTTTTCGCACTTGCTCTATGATGACAGTGCCATTTCGAAATCACCTAGATGAAACCATCGGGGTGCTACAGTTAACCAATCGGCAAGACGATAAAGGTAAATTAAAACCTTTTCCACAGGCGATGGAGAGTATTGTCGCTGCATTTGCCTCACAAGCCGCGGTGACACTCAATACCTTACAGTTGATTGAACGTAACGAACAGCTTATTCAATTGATGGATGAAACGAACCGAGAACTAGTCCAAGAGAATCAGCAGTTACGCCAAAGTATGGAAACTCACCCATTTAGTGACATTATTGGTGACTCCAAATCAATGAAGCTGGTGTTCGATTTGATGGCAAAAGTAATCAACTCTAGCGCAACCGTTTTAGTGACAGGTGAAACCGGCACAGGTAAAGAGTTAGTTGCCAAATCGATTCATTTTAACGGTGTCAGAAAAACTCAGCAATTTGTCGCGCAAAATTGTGCAACCCTGCCAGAAAATTTACTAGAAGGTGAATTATTTGGTTATAAAAAGGGGGCCTTTAGCGGGGCGATGAGCGACAAAAAAGGCCTGATTGAACATGCAAATGGCGGGACATTATTTCTTGACGAAATAGGGGACATGCCCATTGGTTTGCAAGCCAAGTTATTACGGGTACTCCAAGAACGAGAAGTGCGTCCACTAGGCGCATTAAACGCTATTAAAGTCGATATTCGTATTATTGCTGCGACACATCATGATTTGCCAGAGAAAATAAAACGTAACGAATTTCGTGAAGATTTATATTACCGCTTAAACGTATTTCCAATCGAGTTGCCGCCACTACGTGACCGAAAGGAGGATGTGCCAGCATTGATTGCGTACATGCTCGAACAATTTGCTAAGCAATATAATAAAGACGTGTCTTTGTTTTCCCCCGCTTCGATGGATAAAATCATGTGTTATGACTTTCCTGGCAATATTCGAGAAATGCGAAACGTCATCGAAAGAGCCGTTTTATTGTGTGAAGATCACAGTGCAATACTTCCAGAACACTTACCAATGGAAATACAGCAATCGAGTGAAAAAATTGAAAATAGTGCATTGGCACTTGGTGAAGCAGGATGCTTAAAGCTAGTGACTGGGCGTTACGAAGCCATGATCATTTCACGGCGTCTAAATGAGTTTGCTGGCAATCAAACCAAAACAGCAGAAAGTTTAGGTATATCTCGTAGGGCATTACTCAATAAATTAGACCGATATGACATTCGAAGTACAGCCCAAAGTTTGTCTACTAAAAATGCACGTATCGAAGACTCAAATTCAATACAAAAACGTAGTTACTCCACAGGTAATTAATTGCACACCTTGTTAATAAGTGCGCACTTTCCTGCGCACTTATTTGGGTAAAAATACACTCCGAAATAACGTGAAATAAATTTCTCCATATAATTCAATGGTTTGGTTTTTTTCTGAATGTTGGCACCGAACTTGATATACCTAGCGTGGAAGTACCTAAACCAAGTACCTAACTTTTTTAATTTTAACGGAGAATAATTATGCCAGTTCCAGCTTATATGACGATTGAAGGAAGCACCCAAGGAGATATTTCAGGTGGTGCATGCTCTCCCGATAGCATCGGTTCAATGTCAAAAGGATCACACGAAGACGAAATTTTAGTGCAATCGTTTGTTGGCGATATCATGGTGCCAAAAGATCCGCAAAGTGGACAACCTTCTGGTCAACGTGTACACGAAGGTTTCACTATTACTAAAATATTCGATAAAAGTTCACCTTTGATGTATCAAGCCTTGTCTACTGGTGAGCAATTAACATCGGTTGTGTTGAAATTCTTCCGTACCGCGCCTACCGGTGAGCAAGAGCACTATTTCACGATTGAAGCCAAAGAAGCGACAATCACCTCTATTAAAACGCACATGCCAAATTGTTTAGAGCCAGCAAATAGCTGTTTCACTCACATGGAAGATGTGTCATTTTCTTATAAAGAAATCACATGGACACATGAAGTGGCAGGTACGTCTGGCACAGATAGCTGGAATGTCTAAATTCAGCTGTAATATCGGGCATATATAACATTTGTTATATTGCCCTTTTTTTTGGTTTTAGCATAGAAAAGGAAGGCCGACATGTCCCTAAAGCAACGAGTAGAAGTAACATTTACCTCTGATGAGTTTAAAGCTCACTATAAGTCAGATTTGTTTGATGTTACTGGCTTTGAGGGTGTAGAAGCGATATCTGAACCTTTTCGATTTGACCTTGATTTGATTTCAGATGAATCTGAAATAGATCTCACTTTATTAGTAGGTAAAACCGCGACGCTGAAGTTTGGTCGTGATGAAAATGTCCGCCAAATCCATGGCGTGATCCTCAGCATGGAGCAAGGCGAAGAAGTACAATTTAACCACTACAGTTATCAGGCCGTATTGGTGCCTCGTCTACACCTTTTATCCTTATCTAGACAAAACCAAATTTATCAGGAAATGCCCGTTCCAGAAATCGTCACTCATGAAATTAATGAGAGTGAGTTTTCAGGAGGCATTGCCTCAGACGACATCGATTTACGTTTAACAGCTACGTATCCCATTCGTGAGTATGTCGTACAGTACAAAGAATCAGATTTAAACTTCATTTCTCGTTTAATGGAGCATGAAGGTATTTATTATTATTTTGATCACGATGGTGAGCGCGACAAGCTGGTCTTGTGTGATAACAAAAGTAACCTAGATACTGTGCTTGAAGAAAACACCGTGCCTTACGTGCCAGCATCAGGCTTGGCGGCCTTTGAAGATGAAGCCATTCATCGTTTTCGTCTCAAACAAAAACAAATTACTAGTCAGATTATTCTCAAAGATTTTAACTACCGACAACCCCATATACCACTACAAGGTGACGCTGAAACCAGTGACTTGGGATATGGTCGAGTATGTGATTACGGTGATCATTTTAAAGACCCAATGGAAGGCGATAAGCTGGCCAACATTCGTGCTCAAGTTGAATTGTGTCAATTAAAAACCTGTACAGGAACATCCGATGCCATCCTTTTTCAAGCGGGTAAGTTATTTGAGATGCAAGATCACTTTCGAGAGGATCTGAATGGAGAGTATTTAATTACTCGCATCCACCATCAAGGAGGGCAAGCGATACCAGGTATGTCTGGTGAAACTAATTCAAGTGAAGCGATAGCTTATCAAAACAATTTTGAAGTGCTCCCGTCGGATGTGGAATACCGCCCCGCGCTTAAAACGCCCAAACCTAAACTGTATGGCATATTAAATGGCACGATTGATGGTGCGTTAGACACTGATAGAGCGCAAATAGATGACCAAGGACGATATAAGCTGATTATGCCATTTGACTTAAGTGGCACGGCAGAAGGTAAAGCCAGTCGTTGGGTGCGTAAAGCAGAGAGTTACGGTGGCCAAGGCACTGGTATGCACTTTCCTTTATTAAAAGGTGCAGAAGTGATTTGGACTTGTATCGACGGTGACCCAGATAGGCCTATCATTACCGGTGTTGTCCCGAACCCATTGAATAAAAGTGTAGTGACATCTGAAAATAGCACCATAAATAAAATTAAAACCCCCGGTAATATCGTTATAGAAATGCAGGATGGTCAAGGTAGTGGCTCTGAAGATAGTGGTAGTACCGAGCAGCAGCACACACGTTATATGGTGGCAAGTGAAAATAGTGAGCTCATTACTCAACAACAACATGGCCCTAGGAATGGCAAAGATGGCGCAGATGGCGCAGATGGCGCAGATGGCGCAGATGGCGCAGATGGCGCAGATGGCGCAGATGGCGCAGATGGTGTCGATGGCGCAGATGGCGCAGATGGCGCAGATGGCGCAGATGGCGCAGATGGCGCAGATGGTGTCGATGGCGCAGATGGCGCAGATGGCGCAGATGGCGCAGATGGCGCAGATGGCGCAGATGGTGCTACTGGTGCTACTGGTGCTACTGGTGCAGCTGGCTTAGATGGTTCGAATGAATTATCCGAAGGTGATTCCATTATTTCCGAGAGTGAAAGTAGCAGTGACAAATGGATGAAAATAGCCGTCAACGACTATGAAACAGGTAAAGACAGTTATATGAGATTTGGTGCGTCACCAGCCAGTCCTAATGCAGATTTTTCCGAAAAATCAGGCATGGTAATGTGGACTGATGGTGATTATGTACAAAAAACTGATAAAAATAATTTCTCCATAACCGATGGAGAATCGTTCAAATATCGTTTTGGTATGAGTTATACGGCTGAATTGGGGTTTAAAGCCTCTGCCAATGTAACCGGCGTGAGTAAAGCTACTTTAGGATTTGATTTCGGTTTTTTTGCAGGATTTAAAACTTCATATACAGTCGCCGGCACGGTTAGCATTACACGTGGTTATGAATTTAGTGTTAACAAAGCTGAAAAATATTCAGGCGTGCAAGGGGCTTTCACTCAACAAGCTGAAAGCATATTGCTTAGAGCTAGTAAGTGGAATGATGCCACTGATAAATCGGCTACTAGGGCAGGTTGGGTTGGCATGGTGGCTGGCACTGCCGCTGTAGCTGCAAATGTGGGAACTATCCCCGTCAATCTTGCTTTAGATACAGATGGTCAAACGACTGCTGGTAAAGTTGCATTATATACATCTTTAGGGACTTCAGTTGCCGCAATGGCTGCCACGCACACCTATGCGCTTTTAAAAATGAAACATGAAAAAGCCGAGCTGGCTAAAAATATCGGCACAGAAGGGTTTATTGCCATTGGTGATGATGGTCTGGTACTTGGATGTGACGGTAGTTCAATCGTAATAAATGCTGAAGGGGTATTTATCAATGGTAAAACTTTTGGTGTTGGGCAATTACCACAAGGTAAAGACACTTATAAGCCCCCTAAAAATCCAAGAGACGCTACAGATCCTCTTGAAAATATTGAAGTAGGTAGAGTTTTTCCTAAATACATAAACCTTAATGCAACTGACAGAGTGGATGTACGCAGTGGAAAAGATGTTTTTGTCACAGCGAGTAAAGCTTATGGAACAGATATGGAAGATAAGTGGATTGGAGGCGCGGTTGATGATTCAAAAACTAAAGACCTTGGTGCTCCACTCGAACAACCTGATAAAGGTGGGGCAATGCTTATGTCTGCGGCAGAAGGTGGCTTGGCAACTTTCGCTTCTGATGTCATAACCCATCAGTCACCAAAGGATATCAGTTTAATGGCGGCGGGAGAGTTTGAAGTTGCTGCGAAAGAGGCAAAATTTGATGGGAAAATTACTGCGAAGGGAGTTGTTAAAGGGCCAAACGTTACTAATGGCTAAAAACGTTATTATTAAAAAATTCAGTGTTTTTGGCGCTGAGCTGACATTAAGGCAAATAAGTAAAAGGGCATTATTTTGCAACAGGTAAACAACACTCAATTTAAACTGGCCTGGATGCCTGGCATGTTGCAATCGCCCCAGCACAGTTTGACATTAATTGTGAAAGGCTGTTTTGATTTGGTCGCCAATGAAAAGTCGGTTTTTACTGAGGACCCAGATGCAAGTGCTGTTATGGGAGATTTGTACGTAGGAGATGATCCTGCTGCTAGTTTAAGTTATGCCAATGATCTAATTATATATAAACCTAAAGCTGATTTAACTCTGAGTGGTTTAGCTTACCCTCAACTTGGACAGGCTGGTTGTACGGTCACATTTGGTGTTGGTGAGTGGTCTAAGTCGTTGGCAACGTTTAACGACCGATTCTGGAGATGGGGCAGCGCGACAGCACCTGAACCTTTTGGTGCTGAAAAAAACGCCATCCCATTGATTTATGAAAATGCATTTGGTGGTAGCCAGTTTAGTGGTAACCCTGTTGGTAAAGGTATAAATAAAGTTACGACCAAACAAGGGGAGGAATTACAACCCTTACCCAATGTAGAACATGTGAATAGTTTTGTGTCATCTCCTTCGCAAAAATCTACCCCAGCAGGATTTGGCCCTTTAAAAGATAATTGGGCAGACAAAACACCCGTAAAAGGTACCTATGATGACAAATGGTTGAAACAACATTTTCCATATTTTCCCAAAGATTTTGACTGGGGGTATTTTAATACTGCGCCTCAAGATCAACAGGTCGCCTATTTATCCGGAGATGAAACTCTCTATTTCGCAAATTTGCGCCCTGAACTGCCGCAATTTAGCAGCCAGTTACCTGAGTTACGCCCAAGGTTATTTTTACATGGTGAATTAGATGGAAATGCTTTTTTTCAGGAAGTCACATTGCGCATTGATACACTGCATGTTGATATGGAGAAGCAACAGGTTAATTTAGTATGGCGCGGTGTAGTGGGTGTGCAAAGTGATGAGTTTGAAGAAATAAACCATGCTTGTTTGTATGTTGAAAATATGGACGCGCCTCAACAACCTCAGTCTTACTATTTTGATACTTTCCAAGCTGATATCGCCGCTCCCGACGAAGAACATAAATTGGAGAAGTTTGAAGATAAAGACGGCGTAGATTTACCTATTGAACAACCAGAAGTAGAGCTAACAGCGACAGCAGAAGATAACATAGCTGTAGACGATTCTGATTCAGATCTCGATAAACTATTTGAGGAACAATTTGCAGCGATTAAAAAGCAAATGCAAAAAGCAGGAATGCCTACCGAGTTAGTTGACAATGTGGGAGTGGGTATGGACCCAATGGCATTTTTAAATAAATTAACGACTACGTATAACTTAGATGCATCCCAAGGTGAAGCTGTCATTGCCAAAAGTCACCAAGACTTTAAAGAGTTATTAACGGCTCATGGGCATGACCCGGATGCGCTCAATTTTCCTAACGTATTCGGTGCAGAAAGCGCAGCCACTGAATCCAAACCAAATGAACCAGAATTGATTGAAATACCATCACCAGAGGTCACCGAGGAAGACCTTGAAAAGGGTGACCTGAGCGGCTCTAATTTATCTCATCGAGATTTGTCTAACCGAGATTTTAAAGAAGCTGATTTAGCGGGGGCAGATTTGACTGGCGCCAATATCAGTGGCAGTAACTTTACTTCAGCCGATCTTAGTAAAGCTAATTTAACTGGAGCCAATGCGCAAGGCGCAATTTTTGATCATGCGATTTTAACCAGTGTTTCAGGAAATAAAGCGAATTTCACTGAGATTTCTGCGATAGAGGCGTTATTTCAGAAAGTAAAGTTAGTCAAAGCGAATTTTACTCTTGCCAACCTTACGGGGGCTGACTTTAGTCAGAGTGTATTGGCTGGTAGCTTGTTCAATGAAACATTATTAGAAAACAGTTTATTTGAAAAAGCCGACTTATCGCACTGTCGGTATGAGGCTGTGACGGCCGTAGGTGCTAGTTTTATTCAAAGTAACTTAAGAGAAAGTTTCTTCAGTAATAGTAACTTAAGCCAAACTAATTATGGGCTAGCTAGGTTAAGTTTGGCTAGCTTTGAAAACTCTGATTTGACCGATTCAGTATTAGAGTCAGTTGACGCACACGGTATACATTTCGAGGAATGTATTCTGCATAATGTACGAGCAGGCGAGCAAAGTGATTTCACGGGTGCAAAGTTGAGTGGTGGCAATGCAAACAACGGCATGTTTTCTGACAGTATTTTAGCTAATTCGATATTTTTAAACGTTGAATTACACAGTGCTGATTTTAGTCAGACTGATCTTACTATGGCTAGATTTGAGCACTGTAATTTAAAGATGGCTGAGTTTGCTAAAGCAAATTTAAGTGATAGTAAATTATCTGGGGTGAATTTATTTCAGGCGAGTTTTGCAAAAACTAAACTTTCTCGAGCCGATTTAAGTATGTCTAACTTGTACGGGGCTGAGTTTCATCAGGCTAATCTACAAGACACCAATCTAAAGGGTGCTAATATTAAACAAACTAAGATTGAATTAGGCATGGTGAGATAAAATGGATGATATAGCCAAGCATTTTCTTCGATTATTGCAAAATGGTGTTCAGCCTGAAAACAATATTGTATTTAGTGTTAGCCTTTCTGGGGCCGACTTATCTGGACTGGACTTATCTGGCATCATGTTTGTCGATGTTGATCTAAGTTTTGCCAATTTCAGTAAGGCAAACCTTCAAGGTTGTAGTTTGTTTAATTGCATATTGGATAATACGGATTTTAGCCAAGCAAATTTATCCCAAGTCATCTTGAATAACCAAAAGCTGTTAGAAAATAAAGAGAAAACAGAAGCTTTAATAAAAAATGATGAAGCAGAACATGAGCACACGCTCGTTTGTGCAATTGGAGCCAATTTTAGCCAGTCGAAACTAGAAGATTGCATTATAGCGAGTCTAGACTTAACTAATGCAAATTTTAATAATGTTGAATTATTGTCTACAAATATTGAAAAATGTAGCCTAAAAGGCGCAAACTTTAAAGACGCTGATATTGTAGAAAGTAACTTGAGTCATTGCATATTTGATGACGTAAATTTCAACGATTGTGTCGTCACAAACACTAAATTAAATAATAGTAGTGTGCACGATTCTACTTTTAAAAACGCAAAATTAGTTGAGGTGTCGTTGGTTGCGATTCAACCATTAGCTCCGGATTTTACCGGTGCAGAATTGTCTAATGTGAAGGCAAGTAATCTAGATTTACGCAGTGCTGGCAACCTACAAGGAAATTATAGTGGTCAATCTTTGGCCGGTCTCAATTTAGCGGGAATGGATCTAAAAGCATGTCGTTTAGAGCGCTGTGATTTAAGTCATGCAGACCTTCGAGGAGCAGACTTGGCTGGTGTTGATTTAAGTCATGCTAATTTCTATCAAGCACAAATGGATGGCGTTAATTTAAGTAGAGCCTGTTTGTATGGGGCTAAGTTAGATGCGGCTTTGCTGACTTCAATTACATTGCTCGATACCAATTTTGAAATGGCTGATTTTTCTAATGCGGATTTACAGCAAGCTGATTTATCTGGCGCAAATCTATCGCACGTAAATTTTTCTGGTAGAGATTTATCTTCTACTCGATTAGTTGGTGCGAATCTAAGTCATGCTGATATGTCTGATACTTCATTAGTAGGTGTAGACTTAAGTGATTGTAATTGTAAAGGTACCGATTTTTCGAACAGCGACCTCAGTGATGCTTTGTTAGTAAGAGCTGATTGCACCGATGCTGATTTTAGTGAGTGCCAATTTATCAGGGTCAAGGTTACGAGCAGTAAGTTTTCTGAGGCGAGTATGATTGATATACAAGCTAAAGACGTTAATTTTTCCAATTTGAATTTACAAAAATTGGACGCAACGGCAGGTAAGTTTGATTATTGTACGTTTAATAATGCAGACCTTACAGATGCCAGCTTTCAGTCTAGTGAAATTCATAACTCCGATTTTCATGAGTCTCTGCTTGTTACCGCAGATTTTTCTAAAAGTAACTTAGTCCGACTAAGCTTTCAAAACGCTGTGATAGAACGAACATCTTTTGATGAAGCAAAGTCAGAACAAACAGATTTTAATCAGGTTCGTTGTCAAAGTGTTTCGTTTGCCAGTACATCTTTTAAAAGTTGTCGTTTGTCTGGTGGCACCTACATTAGGTGTGATTTTTCTAATCTCGACTTAACAGAGTATGATTTACACTCCAGTGAATTTAGCGACAGTAATTTTTCTAAATGTAAGCTCGATCAGGCTAGACTAGATGGTTCTAGGCTAGATCGCTGTGATTTTGGTGGCGCAAGTTTGAAGTCGGCTGCGTTAAGAAATGTTGAGGCTGTAGCAGTGAATTTTATGCAAGCAAATCTAACCGGGGCGGTATTGAATAACGGTAACTTCACTACGGCCTGTTTTATTGAATCTTGTTTGGCCTTAGCTGACTTTAGTGAGGCGTGTATCACTGAAGGCATGTTTACCGATGCAGAATGTGCGGGTAGCAAGTTTTGTAACGCGACTGGCCAATATGCTGACTTTTCTGGTAGCCGTTTGATTAATGCTGATTTTTCTGGTGCCGATATGACAGGTATGAACCAGCACTGTATTGATGACAGTGGCGCCAATTGGCGTGGTACAAACTTAAAGAACGTGCGAAAAACCAACAAGGATTTGGCTGAGGCACAACGCTGGGAAATGCCAGCATGATAAAAACTTTGGAAGGAAGGTTACTATGATTAGTGCTATTTCACCGCAGGCCTTGCAAGGTCTTGATAACTATATTCGAGTTGCAGAAGTCGAACAGGTTGTTGATTCGAATCAAATATTGGTCAAGTTGTCGCAAGACAAGCGCGTGTTCGAACTATGGGTATGTTTTGCCATGGGGAACATGCCATTACCGCAAGTTGGTGATAGGGTATTGGTAGCGGGTGAGAATGTAGACGGTGGCTACATTATTGGTCATTTTCCGGCGCAAGCTGTGCCGCATCAACGCTTTAGTATTGAGCAGGATGAAGCCAGTGGTAAAACAATACTGAGCGTACCAGAAGGTGATTTAGACTTACGTAGTGAGCAAGGTAGTATTTGTTTACAGGCAGCGAAGAATATTGAGTTAAACAGTCCACAGTTTGCACTAGAAACAGCCAAAGGAGAGTTTAATATTGTTGACGCTTCTTATCAGGGATTACGATTGGGTGCGAGTATTGCGCAAACTAAATTGTTTTTGGGCAAATTGAATACTACTGTTGGGCGCTTGATTGAAAAAGCGAAAAACGTGTATCGACAAGTAGATAATTTAAATCAGTTGAAAGCCGGCCGTATGCGGACTTTGGTAAAAGGTTCTTATCATCTTAAAAGCGAAAGTATTAATCAAAAGGCTGACAAAGATGTGCGTATCGATGGCGACAAGATTAATTTAGGGTAGGAACAGTTATGTTTGGTATTAGTACAAAAGGTGGCGGAATGAGCAACGCGATGCCAGACGTGTGTAAAACACCTGCACCACCCGCGCCACCAATCCCTATTCCTTATCCCAATATAGCTTCATTTACCCAAGCTAACCCCGGTACCTGCAGTAAAAAAGTGAAAGTTTTGAACCAGGCTGTTGTTTCTAAAGACACCATAATTACTATGACATCGGGTGATGAAGCTGGATCGATTGGTGGAGTTGTCTCAGGTATGATAAAAGGGCCAGCTAAGGCCAAAACATTTAGCCAAAAGGTTAAAATAGAAGGTAAAAATGTTGTATATCAAACCTGTACTATTGGTCAAAACGGCTCTAATCCAAATGCTCCTGCCGGTATTCATTCAGTACCGTCCCAAACAACTGTTTTAGTCAGCGGTTAACTAGGTTAAGGATTTTGGGTTTGTAATGAAATCCAAAGTATTAATAAATTAATTTTTAGGGACATAGCCTTGTCTGCAAATGATAAAACAACAATTCAAATGGTTGATCTAAATAACCGGGGTGCTTTTGGTTGTATTCTTAAAAGTATTTATTCTGATGACGATGGACTAGTAGAAAAGACCAAGTTGGAATGGAAGACCCATCTAAAAGTAGATTTTTCTCGTTTTACTTCTGACGATCCAAAAAACTTAGGCCTAACTCTTAAAGAGCTCGATCATAATTCTTTTAAAAATTTCGGTCATTTAACTAAGTTGACCATTAGGGCTACAAAACTAAAAAACATTAACGTAGATGCTTTCAAACATCTAAGTAACTTGCAAGAACTCACTATAAGTGGGTGTGATTTGGATTGTTTAGAGCCTAACGTTTTTAATGGATTAAGTTCGCTTAAAAGCCTGACTCTTACATATACAAATATTACTAATTTGACAGCTGAGCATTTTTCTAGCTTGACTAAGTTAGAAACGTTGAATTTACAACACAATCAGCTATCAATATTAAATGAAAATATATTTTCTAAATTAGAGTCGTTAACAGTATTGCGATTGTCCCACAATCCGATTAACAACAGTTTGCCTGATAGGGTTTTTGTTAACCAAAGAGATTTGCGTGAGCTGGAATTAAACAATACGTATTTGAGCTCTTTTAAACCGGATACTTTTTCATCTTTATCTGGGTTAGTGTCACTCAATTTAAGTTATTGTAAATTGAGTATGGTTTTAGAAAGTAATCATTTTGATGGGCTTTCGGGATTGAAGATACTAAACATGAAGGCTAATCGGTTAGAAAAATTGAATGCCAACTGTTTTCAAAAATTAGCTCAATTGAACACTTTGAACTTGTCACAAAATTGTATTCATCATATTGGCGCTAATGATTTTTCTCATTTACAGGCGTTAATAGAGCTGGACCTTAGCGATAATCAAATTAATAACGTGGTGTCTATTTCTAAGGCCGCTTTTAAGGATTGCCAAACGCTACAAAAATTAGACATTTCTGGAAATAAAGCCAAAAAATTTGATAGGGATTTTTTAGCGTTAAACGACAGCGTTGAAGTTAGCTGGGAAGAAAGCTCAGGTGCTCAATCTTTTTACGAAGCTCAAATCGATAGGGCGATGCAGGAACAGAATGTATTCACACCTTGGAGTAATACAGCGCCTTTGCATAATTTGTTTAAATTAATAGGTTTCAATAAAGTTTATTTGATAGGGTATTTAAAAGTGCTGCCCATTTTATTGTTTTTGGCTGTTTTTGCATCGATTGGGTCGTCTTCAAAGGATATTTTTAATTTTGTGCTCTTCCCATTTTATTATAGCTTGGGGAGTGTTTTATTATTTTTGGTTAGTTATCGTTATCGTCTTTTTCATCTTTATAAACTTCGCCGATTATCTGAATGTGACTTATTAAAAAAACAATTCTTAGTAGAGTGTGTTGAGTTGGCGTGCAAACAGTTTGGCTTAACAAAAATTCCGGAAATCGCTATTGTTACTGATACGAAAGACTCGAAACCTATTTGCGATGTGGTTGGTATGCACAAAAATAAATTTATTTTGTATTTAAATGACGCATTATTTACCGATCTAAATCGGTGTGAAATAAATGAAATTATTAATAAAAAAGTGCAAGAGGCTTGTTCCTATACAATGCCACTTAATACTATTTTCAGAGCTGCGAAATTTCCGGTGCCATTTTTATTTGAGTTCCGCTTAAAGTAGTTTAAACAAATTACGGTATTTGATAATGCAGATTGCTGTTAAATAATGCTCTAGTAATCATAAATTAAGATTTATAAAGCGCTATTTACAGAGACAAATTTTAACTATGCCGAAATATCAAATAGTCCACAATACCCAATACCGTTTTGATGAACCCGCACTCGGCTTAACTTTATTAACCTGCCTAAAACCTATACAGAATATTAATCAAACACTTGGCTTTCACAAAATAACCTGTGTGCCTAGCGCTAGAGTCCGTTTAGAAAAAGTAGATATTTTTGGTAATGTTCAACAACAATTACAATTTCATCGTGCTTTGCAAAAAGTGGAAGTGAGTGCGATGAGTGAAGTGACTATTAATGGTTTACAGCAGCCAATTAAATCTGCACCTCATGAACCTTCATGGAATGAGTTATTTGATATCGCTGAGTTAAACAATATTCTAGTTGAATCATGTAAATTTGCGGGTGATATTTTTGCTCTAAAGAAACGTTTGCCAGAAAAAATTGAAATGTTAATGTCGCGTGTTTTTAAGGGGTTCGTATATGACGTATCCGCAACAAAGATCGATACGTCTTTGCTTGAGTTATACAAATTACGCCGCGGTGTGTGCCAGGATTTCACTAGATTATGTATTGCGGTGTTGCAGGCTCACAATATTGCGGCTCGTTATGTCAGTGGATATTTGTATTGTAATCCCTGTGAAGAGAACCTTGTTAGGCAAAGTGCCTCACATGCTTGGGTCTCTGTGTTTATACCGAATGAGGGCTGGCGTGATTTTGATCCAACGAATAATCAGTGGGCAGACGAAAACTATATTTCTGTCGGTTGGGGTAGAGATTATGTAGATGTTATCCCACTCAAAGGAATTTTAGATGAAGCTAATAGGCAACGAATTAACGTATCTGTGACAATAGAAAAGAAAGTCTAATATCATAAAAACCTAACTTTATTTGTATGAGTTTATTGGTTTTGAAGATAAAGTTCGACACAGATACCGATTGTAAGTAAAGATAGGCATATTCCCTTGTATATAAATGCAAGGATGACAGAGTTAACAACCAACAGGGAGCGCCCTCGATGGCAGGTAAAAAAATATGGGTAACATGGTTACCTGATAAAGAAAACGAAGCAGAGTTACAGCAAACTATTAAAGATTTGCAAATGGTTGGGTTGGAAGTATCAGGTGCCCCTTGGATTGATGATTTAGAAAAGTGTGCGTGGACAGAGCTAACTGAGATGTTATCTGGAGAAGGTTGCCCAGATTTGTGGTTAGTGTGTGGTCGCTCTGAAGATTTTACTAATGCCCGTTTAACCTATGGATTATCGGTTAGTTGCTCTTTCTTGGATTTCCATAACCCAGCTTTAAAAATGTTTGTTCAGAATATTGAAGGTACCGAGCTGCCTCAGTTGCCTACGCTTTTGCAAGGTGGCGAAGTGTTAAATAATGCAGCAGGTTGGGCTGCTAAAGTTGTAGCGGCTGCTTATGGTGCTCCACAAGCCACTGCAAAGACCGATATTCATTCGACTATTATTGCGCATTCAGCGATTGGCCAATGGTTTGAAGTCGGGCCTGCAGTAGGTGAAGCTGAATGGGTGGGGGCTATGTTTGGTATTACGGGTGAAGATTGTGAAATTACCTTTCAAGCCGTGGGAGACAGAGGGCAGTTACCAGAAAAAGCCGTCAACGAATATCCTTCGTCAGGTATAAAAGCAGAGATAGGTGATGATGAATTCACTGCTTGTGCATTACAAAATAAGATTTCATCAGAGCAATCTTATTACGTCAAAGTGAAGGGGTTTCCGCAGAAAATTATGTTTGGCGGCCATCCAGGGACCGACCAAGCAGACGTTACCATTATTACACTAAGTTAGGTGGGTCTAATCTTAATTTAACGGCAAGGTATCATCTAAAGGCAAAGTACTATCCAAGTAATTTGTGGTGACATTAGATGAACTACCTTGTTGATCTTCTACTACTATGACTGTCACATTATCTCTGGCCATCCTTTCAAGAGATCGGTCTATCATGACTTGAGTAATAGAGTGTAAAGGGATGTTGTTTAACGACTCTTCTATTTCATTGTCTTCCATGACTTTATTTAAACCATCGCTACATAAAAAATATTTATCGCCAGCTTGTAACGTATCACTTACCACATCCAAATTGAGTATCTCACTGGCGCCCACTGCACGAGTAATAACATTGGCTTTAGGGTGATTTTCAGCTTCTTCTGGCGATAAAAGGCCAGCTTGAACCATTTCTTCTACTTGACTGTGATCCGTGGTGACTCGTGTAAGCTGATTATGCCTTAAGCGATATATACGACTGTCGCCAGCCCAGATGCAATGTGCCTGATTGTCATCAAAAATGAGCACAACCACTGTGCTGCCAATCACTGCGTTTTGTTCGATTGCCATATCAACTAATCTGTCGTTCACAGCACACAGGCGCTCTTTGATTTGTGCTGCATTTAGAGGGTAGTGATCGGGTGTTGCCAGGCACTCTAAATAATCAACAATCATTTTACTTGCCACGTCACCTTTTGCGTGGCCACCCATGCCATCAGCAACACACCACATTTTGACTTGTGGTGCATCCAAGAAATTGTCTTCATTTACTTTGCGAACAGTACCAACATCAGTTTTTCCAATTGATTTCCATGTGAAATTTTGCATCTTTATGTGTTCCATTCGAGTCTAAAGGCGGCTGAATTACCACTTAAATCTTTGTTCAGGACTAGCCTGTTCAGATACATAATCCAATCCAGTCCTGCCACAAATGTTTTTTGCTTGCTGGTATTATTGTATGTAAACTGATGTTCAAATATTGCATTAATTCTTGACCTAATTGAAGACTTTCTTGCAGGTTAATCAAAATAAAGTAAGGAAAGTTGATGGCTGATAATATGCTTGATAAAACCATCGGTCGGTATGAAATCAAGGAAATGATAGGTGAAGGTGCGATGGCTAAGGTCTATCGAGCATATGATCCTGAAATCAATCGTTCTGTCGCCTTCAAAATTCTTAAAGAAGATCATTGTGTTGATGATGAATATTTATCCCGTTTTTTGCGAGAAGCAAAAGCTGCAGGAGCTCTATCTCACTCAAGCATAGTGACAGTTTACGATGTAGGTAAACTCGAAAAATCCCCTTATATCATGATGGAACTATTAGATGGTTGTGATTTGGGTGAGGTTCTTCAAAAAAAGAAAATTTTATCTTTAAAACAAACGCTCGTAATTGGATTGCAGCTTGCTAAAGCTCTCGATTATGCACACAAGTCGGGTATTGTTCATCGTGATGTAAAACCGGATAACATAATTGTTCTACCTGATGGTGAATCCATTAAAGTCGCCGACTTTGGTATCGCCCGCATGAACGAGAATGAAGAAGCACAAAAAACCCAAGTAGGTTCAGTGTTAGGCACACCTCGTTATATGTCGCCAGAGCAGGCTTTAGGTGATTCGGTGGATGGGCGCTCTGATTTGTTTTCTGTTGGCGTAATCCTATATGAAATGCTCAGCGGCATGAAAGCCTTTGATGCAAGTAATATGGGCACACTTATGATTCAAATTGCTCAAAAACAACCAGAGCCGCTTAAAAAATTGCGTCCTGAATTACCTGCTGGTGTGCGCCAAATTATCCAAAAGTTGTTACAAAAATCGCCTGACAAAAGGTTTCAAACTGGCGCTGACTTAGCTGCTGCTTTAGGTAAAGAATTAAATACCTTACGTGACGAACAAGACGAGCAGAAAAAACAAAAATATTTGCCTTTAAAAATTCGTTGGACTTTGTCTGTGGGCGCTATCGTTGCCTTAGTGTCATTTATTAGCATAAATGTTGTGTTTAATATGCAATCTTCTGCAATGACTAAACAGGCCGTAGATTCAGGTGCTTCCTTTGCCAAGTTTATTTCGACTGAAACAGCCATTCCACTTTTGAGTGAAGACTGGATAACACTAGAAACATTTATTAACGATGCGGCTAGCCGAGACACGTTTTCATACTTAATCGTGACAGATAGAGTGGGGATCATCCGTGGAGCAAGTGACACAAGTCTTGTTGGTCAAAAGTATGCTCCAGATGAAAGTGCTGAGTTAATCAGTGAAACTGAAGATGTGCATACCACCAGTTCTGAAACTGAAGACGGGCACAAAGTGTTTAATATCAATACCCCTATTCTTTTTCAAAGCACAGAAGTAGGTGAAATAGTATTAGGCTTATCACAAGACAGCTTAGATGAAGTGAAAAGTATTACTGGTTGGTTAATGTTTATATTGGCATTAATCACTACTTCATCTGTGGCAGTTGTAATGTTTATATTTGGTGGATTAATTGCTCGTCCGTTTAAAGTCCTTAATCAATCATTAAAAAGCTTTGCGTCGGGTAATCTAGATACTCGAATTTCATTAACCCGAAATGATGAGATTGGCGAAGTATTCGATTGTTTTAATAACATGGCCACCTCGGTTCAAGAGCGTTATACATCAGTTGCAGATGAGTTGGAACAAACTGGCGTTAAAGTAGCAAAGCTTGAACAATCACAGATTAATGGACCTGAAGTTGAATCTGAAAAGCCGACTACACCTGAAGCTGAAGCCACGCCAGAAGATCTCTCAGCACTTGAGAATACCGATGCGACTATTATAGCCAGTAGTTTAATTAACATTAAAAAAACTAAACTGAAGAAAGAATCTGATTCAAATTTGGAGAATCAATCTGAAGATCAGACTATTATTTCTAGCAGTTTGATCACAGAGCCTAAAGCTGAGCTTGAAGAAGACGTCAATTCAGAATCGTCTAACGAATCACCAGAAAATAAAGAAAAAGAAGCTAATCCTGTTGTTAAAAAAGCGCCACGTAAACCTAGAGCAAGAAAGGTCAAGGCCAAAGCAAAGGATGGTAGTGCAGAAAACAGTGAGCTTTCTGAAAAAGATAACACATCAGAAGCTTCAGAAGTAAAAGCTGGTAAACCTGAAACATCTACAAAACAACAAGCTCTAGAAGAAATTACAAACACAGTAGAAAGTGACGCAGATGATTTGGATGCTGACAGAACAATAATTAAACCTGAATCAAAATAGGATCAACTAATTTGAATAATTCAATTTTAAGCTCAGCATTAGTTTGTGTGTTATTGCTGGTGGGATGTGCCACTACTAAATCTTCAATCGTAGCGGAAAATGAAGATTTTATTGTGTTAAAAGTTGATGAATCCGATAGTTATGTCTCACTTGCAGAAAAATATTTAGGAGACACTCGGTACGCTAATGTTATTCAGCGTTATAACCCAGATGTCGCTGCAAAAACAGGTAACCATATTGC